>JACPRT010000117.1 GCA_016189845.1 Chloroflexota bacterium
CACCTTGATGCGTCTGACGTCCCATGCTCCTGCAGAAGCGCCCGAGCGTGGCCAGGTTCCGGGCGTCACGACGATGGCGGGGCTGGATGCCTTTCGTTCCAGGCCACGAGAGCGGCGCCCGGAGCTCCCCTGGAGAGGCGTATTCTTGCCTTATTATCCCAGAACTAGGATAATCCAATCGTGCGTCGCGTTCCGGCCGCCGACGAAAAGCCGCTGCATTGGGTGGGGTCATCCAAGCGGGATTTCATCGAGCTTCCGAGCGCGGTGGGATGACATGGGAAACGCTCTCGGTATCGCGCAGTTCGGGGGAACCGCGCCGACCGCTAAACCGTGGAAGGGGTTAGAAGTCACCTTCCGGAATCCGAACCGCGAGGCGTGACGTTGAGATGGTGGCTCAGCGCTTGAAGGTCGCGCAATCTGACTACGAGGAACTGTATGGTAAACCGAAAGGATGACGGCGCGGGCGTTATCCGCGGCACCGGAAACGTATTTGCGGACCTTGGCTATCCCGACGCCGCCGAACGCCAGGCAAAGCTCCGGCTGGCCTACGCCGTGAATGAACTTCTTGACCAGCGCCAGTTGACGCAGGCGGCAGCCGCCAGGATTCTGGGCGTGACCCAGCCGAAGGTTTCTGCACTTCGGCATTACAAGCTTGCCGGATTCTCGGTTGAGCGCCTGATGACCCTGGTAACCGCGCTCGATCGCGATGTTGAGATCGTGATCAAGAAAAAGCCGAGGTCCCGGCGGACCGCGCAAATCAGGGTTGTGGCCGCATAACGGGTTTCCAACTCGAGCGACCCCCGCCAAGGAGGTCCCTGTGTCGCGGTCCTATCGGCATCAGCCCGTCATGGCCCATACGACGGCACGCTCGGAGAAGTTCGACAAGATGGTGGACGCGCGAAGGCTGCGGCGGGAGACACGTCGATATGTTCAGCGCGGCCTCGAAGACCAGCTACCTGAGCCGGCCAAGCGCATCACGGATCCTTACGGCTTCGCGAAAGACGGCAAGGCGTACCTGCACCGCGGGGTCATCGACCTCTGGTTCGGCGACAGGGCGTGGCGCGTGTGGCGCAAGTGACCGAGCTCTTTCCGCACCGATAGAATGAAGCCCCGGTCCAAAGGGGCGGGATCGAGGCCGGGATTTGCGCAGCGATGCGCAAGGAACGAGGATGCCACGCGTGGACGTGAGGGCTCTTGCGCGAAGGACCATTCTTGACATCGCGCGGCGGCGGCAACGGCCAGGCACGGGAAGCTACCTCCCTGGCCAGAGGGGGAGGACTGCCGCGATGGGATTCCCGGACCTTACTCGCGTCTTGACGGGCGTGCCGTGGGCAGTGGTGGGTGCCGCAGCTACCCGGATGTATATGCCTGAGAGGGCCACCCGTGACCTCGACATCGTCGTGCACACTCACCACGCCTCGGAAGCCAGGAAGCGGTTGTTGGAAGCCGGGTACCAAATGGTCGGCAACCTGTCGATAGGCGGATCATCCTGGACAAGCCCCGGCGGTCAAGAGGTGGACGTGCTGGAATCGGATGCACCCTGGCTGGGGGAGGCGCTATCCCGGGCCCAGGCCAATCGCGATCCCCAGGGGTTGCCCGTATTGCCATTGCCGCCATTGGCGCTGATGAAAACCCAGGCGGGACGCGTACAGGACCTTGCCGACGTTGCCCGAATGCTGGGCCAGGCGTCGAGCGCGGCCCTGGACGAGGTGCGCAGTCTGTTCCGTCGTTACGCCCCGGAGGACCTCGAAGACCTCGAAAGCCTCATCACTTTGGGGCAGATGGAGACCGGACCTGAGCGCTGATCCACCCGGCCCCAACCATCAGGGCGTCGGTACCATCAGAAGCCTCCGTACCAGCGTCGCCCCTTCGGGAACCGGTCTCCTTCTCTGCCTGCCCCAGCGCCGCCTCCTCGACGAGGATGCCCTGCCGCTCGTAGCGCTCTCGTGAGCGGCTGAAGCGCACCACGACGGCCACAAGCCTGCTCGCCTTCCGGGCGCGGCCGGTGAGCTTGGCGTCGCCGGCAGGGAGAAAGACGAGGTGGTCCATGCCTGCGCAGCGCATACAGAGCGGGCCTGGCCCTTCCATCAGGAGCAGCCCCTCGCCGGTCCTGCTGCATCGCGTGCACGTCCACTCCTTCCGTGGCCACATGACCACGAGGTCCGGCGGGCGGCCCAGCCGCTCAGCCAGCCGTGTCCGCTTTCGGACGGAAAGCTCCGGAGAGACCCAGTGAGTGCGGTAGGCGCGCTCGATGCTGGGGATCCCGCTCCTGCTGAACCGCAGGGGCCGGCGGTCGCGGGTGCGGGCGACGTATGCAGTCTCGCTGGGCTGCAAGCCGCGCTGCTCCGCCCATCGACGAAACAGCCGCATGGCGGTCGAGATCTTATTGAGGTTCGCCACGGTCACGCGCTCGAGGTACTCGACGCGGCCCTGGCGCCAGGCATCCGCATGCACCGCCTGCAACCAGCCCATTCCGATCAGCACATCGATCGGGGCGACGAACTTCTGCCTGGCGAGGGCGGCTTCTGCCGCTCGGGCGACGCGGCGATCGAGAGCCTCACCCATCGGCTACCTCTCAGGGGCGCCATGTCATGTGGGAACGCTCCGCGTTGACGCCTCTGCGCACAAGTCGCGAGGAGGTTAACAGCTTTGCGGAAGGGGCAGCAGTCACCGAGTCGTCGTGACCAGGCCGAGCTCGTTGCGGATCATGGGAATGAACGGCGCCACGTTCGGGCCACCATCGGCGGCGCGGCGTTCGAAATCCGCGAGGAGCACTTCCAGCCGCTCCCGGCCAAGCGTTGTCCGGGCCGGCCGTCACTCAACCTGGCAAGGTGCGATGCGAGTTCCGATCGCAATTCCTCGCCCGAAGCAGCTCCATGTGATTCGCCAGCTGTATGATAGTCATACAACCATGGAATCACCTGCACGGTCTCCAAGAATCCTTCCCCGAGCGGCGGCGGCCACATTGAAACGCGCCCTCGGGACAGCCCCCATCGTCGTGTTGCTCGGCGCCAGGCAGACGGGAAAAACCACTCTCGTACGCTCGTTGCCCGAGCTGGCGGATCGGCCCTACCTGACCCTTGACGATTTTGACCTGCGCACTCAGGCCGAGTCCGACCCGGAAAGCGTCGTTCAGAGGGCGCCGGCCCTGATCTTCGACGAGGTTCAGCGCGCCCGAGATCTCCTGATCGCGGTCAAGCGTGTCGTGGACGAGGATCCTGCACGAGTCCCGGGCCGCTTCGTTCTCACGGGCTCGGCAAACCTGCTGATGCCCGAACGTGTGTCGGAGACGCTCGCCGGACGGGCGGTCTACGTCTCGCTGTGGCCCTTCACGCGGCGCGAACGTCTGGGCCTGGGCCGCACCGGCCTGTGGAGCGAACTGCTGGCGTCACCGTTCAAGGGCTGGCGCCAGGCTCTCGCCTCGCACGAAGACCCGGAGGAGGAGTGGCGAAATGCCGTCCGTCTCGGCGGCCTGCCGGTCCCGGCGCACGAACTCAAAGAGGATTCCGAGCGCGAGCTGTGGTTTTCAGGGTATGTGCAGACGTATCTGGAACGGGACCTCCAGACCCTGCGGGCCGTCGAGAACCTGGCGGACTTCCGTCGCCTGATGCGTGCGGCATGCCTGCGCATGGGCAATCTCGTGAATCAGACCGAACTGGGGCGGGACGTGGGGATCGTGCAGCCCCAGGTGCATCGGTTTTTGAACCTGCTGGAGGCGAGCTATCAGGCGATTCGTCTGCCGGCGTATTCAGTTAATCGCACGCGCCGGCTGATCAAAGCGCCGAAGCTGTACTGGAGCGATACGGCGCTGGCCCTGTTCCTCGCCGGAGAATCCGCGCCGCGCGGCGCCCACCTGGAGAACCTGGTCCTCTGTGATCTGATCGCCTGGCGCGACGTGCAGCCCCGCCGGCCCGAGGTGCTGTACTGGCGCACGGCCACGGGCGTGGAGGTTGACTTCGTCATCGAGACGCCGAACCGGCTGCTGCCGATCGAGGTCAAGGCTTCGGGGCGCGTATCGCCCGCAGACGCCGTGGGAATCGAGACGTTTCTGGACGAGTACCCGGACCTGGTGGACGGCGGTCTCCTCCTTTACGGCGGCAAGGAGGCCTTTCCGTTGACTCGCCGGGTGCTAGCCGCGCCGTGGTGGCAAGTGTGTTGAGACGCCCCAATTTGACGGAAGCAGAGATTTATGGCAACAGGCGCGGCTCACAGGCCGAGCTCGGTGCGAATCGCAGGGATGAACGGCGCCACGTTCGGGCCACCATCGGCGGCCCGTGTATGATGACAAAAGCGAGTATGTCTTACTTTGGTGATTTCGTATGACAATTATTGGGCGCAAATACCAAATGGTGATCGACCAGCATTCGCGCCGTAAGTTGGGTCTCCGCCCCGGATGGGTCGCGATCCAGACGGTCGTCGGCGACCACCTTGAGGTGCGCTTCCTGCCCCCCGTGCACGACCGTTCGTTGGCGGGGAGCTTGAAGGCTTACGCCCGGAGACCCGTTGTGCGCGAGGACGAAGCGAAGCGCCGCGCCTGGGAGCGTGAGGTAGAGAGCCGCTGGGCCGAGCGGTGATGGAAGCTGCGGACACCAGTGTGCTCGTACCTTC
>JACPRT010000110.1 GCA_016189845.1 Chloroflexota bacterium
CCGAAGGGCGAGCGGCTCCTCGCCCTTGTAGATCCAGACCTTGACGCCAATCTTGCCGAATGTCGTGTTCGCTTCGCCGATCGCGAAGTCGATGTTCGCACGGAGGGTGTGCAGCGGCACCCGGCCTTCCATGATCTTCTCGGACCGTGCGATTTCGGCACCGCCGAGGCGGCCCCCGCAGATGATCTTCACCCCGAGAGCCCCCGAAGCGATCGTGCGTGTCGCCGACTGGCGCATTGCGCGTCGGAACGCGACCCGGCGCTCCAGTTGCTCCGCCACGTTACGGGCAACGAGGTACGAGTCGAGCTCGGGCTGCCGGATCTCCTGTATGTTGAGCCGCGCTCGCTTGCCGGTCAGTTTCTCAAGATCGGCCCGGAGCTCATCCACGCGCTGGCCGCCACGGCCGATCACAATGCCCGGGCGGGCGGTGTGAATCGTCACGACAAGGTCCTGCGGACCCCGTTCGATTTCGACCCGCGAGACGCCGCCGGAATCGCCATAACGCGTCTTGACCGCGTTCCGGATCTTCAGGTCCTCGAGCACGAGGGCCTTGTACTGCTTCCCGCGCGCCGCGAACCAGCGCGCCTGCCAGGGCTGGATGATGCCCAGGCGGAAGCCTATTGGATGGGTCTTGTGGCCCAAATCCTTACTCCTGTCCCTCGTCCACTTCGACCGTCAGGTGGCTGCTGGGGCGGTCGAAGGCGCCAGCACGACCCCGAGCCTTGGCCCGGAACCGGCGCGTCCTCGGCCCGCCGTCGACGGTGATCTTCACGATCTTCAACTTGGCACGGTCCTTGAGGTCGTTGTTCTCCGCGTTGGCTACTGCCGACCGGATCGTCTTCGCCACGAGTCCGGCAGCCGGCGTGGTGACGAACTTGAGCATAATCATCGCCTCGTCGGCGTTCTTGCCGCGGACGAGGTCGGCCACCCGCCGCATCTTGATTGCGGAGATGCCGGATCTCTTCACGTACGCACGCGTTGCCATCGCTAGTCAGGCGCCTCCTATGCCGGCGTCGTCGTTGTCGTTGTCTTGTCGGACTTCGTCGAATGGCCACGGAACGTGCGGGTCGGCGCAAATTCGCCGAGTCGATGGCCAACCATGTTTTCGGTTATCAATACCGGCACGTGCCGGCGGCCGTCGTGGACCGCGATCGTCAGGCCGACCATGTCCGGCATGATCGTAGAAGCGCGCGCCCACGTCTTGATCACGACACGCGCGGTGCTCCGCCGGGCGGATTCCACGCGTTTGGCCAGATTCGCTTCTACGAACGGTCCTTTCCTGGTCGATCTAGACATGTTCTCTCTTCCGGGCGGGGCGGGCCCCGACCCTACTTGTCATACCGCCGGCGCACGATGTACTTGTCGGTCGACTTGTTGTTGCGGGTTCTGTGGCCGAGCGCGGGCTTCCCCCAGGGCGTCTTCGGGCCAGGCATTCCGATGCCGCTCCGGCCCTCGCCGCCGCCGTGCGGGTGGTCCCTCGGCGACATCGCGGAGCCACGGACTTCCGGCCGCAGGCCCATGTGGCGGGCGCGACCGGCCTTTCCGAGCTTACGGTTCTTGTGGTCGATGTTCCCGACCTGCCCGATCACGCAGCTGCACTCGCTCCGCACTCGCCTGACCTCACCCGATGGCAGCCGGATCTGCGAGTAGCCGGACTCTTCGTGCGCCATCAGCTGCGCGACTGTCCCCGCGCTCCTGCACATCTTTGCGCCGGCGCCCGGCCTCAGCTCGATGTTGTGGATGAACGTGCCGGTCGGCACCCGGCTTAGCGTCACGGCATTGCCGACTTCGATCGGGGCGCCGTCGCCGGCAGTCAGCCGCTGGCCGACTCCGACCCCTTCCGGCGCAACGATGTACGCCCTCTCGCCGTCCTCGAACTGGACGAGCGCCAGACGCGCCGTGCGGTTGGGGTCGTACTCGATCGCGACCACCGTCGCGACCTGGCCGGGCCGGTTGCGTTGGAAATCGATGACCCGGTACCGGCGGCGGTGGCCACCGCCCCGGTGGCGCGTCGTAATCCGGCCAGTGTTATTCCGGCCTCCCCGCTTGCGGGAGGACCGCAATAGTGACTTTTCCGGCTTGGTCTTCGTGATTTCAGAGAAATCGGGCAGGACCGCCGCGCGCTTACCCTCGGATGTCGGTTTGAAATTCCGGAGTGGCATTCCGCTACGCCCTCTCGAACAGCTGAATCTGGTCGCCGTCCTTCAGGGTCACGACCGCCTTCTTCCAGTCAGGGGTCCTGGTCTTTCGTACCCCGTAACGCTTGACCTTGCCGCGTGACGCCAGCGTGTTCACCTGGACTACACCGACGTTGAAAGCTTTCTCGACGGCCGTCTTGATCTGGGACTTTGTGGCGTTTGGCGCGACGTGGAATACGTACTTGCCACGCTCCTGCAGGAGGGTGCTCTTCTCGGTGACTATCGGCCGCAGCAGTACCGCCCAGTTGGTCATTGGGACGCCTCTGCACGGGACTTGCGGGTCGGCCGGGTAACGGGACGCGACCAGATCTCGTCGACCTTCTTGACCGCGTCCTGCGTTATCACCAGATTGATCGCACGATGGGTGTCCCGCGCGTTCAGCTGGTTCGCAGGCGTGATGCTGGCCTCGGTCAGGTTCCGCATCGACGTGACGACGGTCGGTTCGAAGCCCTGGGTAACGAAAAGCGTGTGGCCCTTGAGCTTCAGGGCGTCGACGATGCCCTGCACGTCTTTCGTGCTCGGCTTATCGAGCGTCAGGCTGGCCAGCACGAAGACCCGCTTCCGGCGCACCTTGTCGGACAGGGCAACCCTCAGGGCGGTGCGGCGTATTCGCTTCGGCAGGTCCTGGCGGTAGCTGCGCGGGTGGGGTCCGTGCGCGACGCCGCCGCCACGCATCAGAGGCGCGGTGACGTCGCCGATCCTCGCCCGTCCTGTGTGCTTCTGGGCCCGCAGCTTCCTGCCGGAACCGATGACCTGTCCTCGCGTCTTGGTGTCGTGGGTGCCCTGGCGCTGGTTGGCCTGCTGGCCCAGCACGACCTGGTGCAGCACCGCCATATGCATGGGGTGCGCCCAGACCAGGTCGCTCGCCACAAGGGCGCCCACAACCTGGCCCTGATTGTTGTAGACCTTGAGTTCCATTGTGGGGGCTAACCCTTCTTCGCGGCGGCAGCGCCGGCGCCTCTCACGGCCTTCGGGGCCCTCTGGATGGTTTCTGGCTTCCTGGCCGCATCGGCCTGGCGCGCCCGTTCGACCTCGCGCCGCTTGAGGACTTCCTCGGACTCCCGACCCTCGTAGTGGACCGACACAACGCCGTTCTGCGGTCCGGGGACCGCGCCACGCACCAGCAGCAGATTCTTCTCGGGATCGACCTTCACGACCTGTATCCCGCTCGTCGTGGCCTGCTCGGCGCCCATGTGGCCGGCCATCCGGGTCCCCTTCCAGACGTGGCCCGGGTGCGTGGTCGCCCCGATCGCGCCGGGCGCCCTGGCGCGGTCCGACTGACCATGAGTACGCGGACCGCCATGGAAGTGGTGGCGGCGCATGCCGCCCTGGAATCCGCGACCCCGGGAGGTGCCGGTCACCGACACGAAGTCGCCGGCCTTGAATATGCTTACGTCGAACTTCTGTCCAACCTGGATCGACGCCAGGTCGGTGGTCGCCGCGAACTCCTTCATGAAGCGGAACTTGCCGTTGGAGCGGGCCTGATGCCCGGCCTGGGGCTTGTTGAGCCGCTTGACCGGCTCGAAACCAACCTGCACCGCCTCATAGCCGTCCCGCGCCCTGGTGCGGACCTGCGTCGCGACGCACGGCCCGAGCAGCACCGCGGTGACGGGCACGATGCTGCCGTCCTCGCGGTAGTAGGTGGTCATTCCGATCTTTCGGCCCAGAAGGCCCTGGATGCTCATGGGTGGCCGCCTATAGCTTGATCGAGATATCGACGCCTGCCGGCACCTGCAGCCGGGTCAGCGAGTCGATCGTCTTGGTCGTCGGCTCGAGGATGTCGATGAGCCGCTTGTGAGTACGGATCTCAAAATGCTCGCGTGAGTTCTTGTCGATGTGGGGCGAGCGAATCACGCAGAACCGCCTGATGCCGGTGGGCATCGGTATGGGTCCCGCCACGGCCGCGCCGGTGCGTTCCGCGGCCTCGACGATCTGCCGGGCAGAGAGGTCCAGGACCCTGTGGTCGAACGCCTTCAAAATGATTCGGATCTTCTGCCCCGGCATCTGGCTACCCCTTCAACGCGGTGAGCGCCGACGCCGGCGCTGGTGCGTAATGGCTGAGTTCGAGTGTGAACACCGCGCGGCCGGTCGTACGGGACCGCAGTTCGGTAGCGTACCGGAACGTTTCCGCGAGCGGGATGAAGCCCCGGATGACCTGGATGTTGCCCTGGCCCTCCATGCTCTGGATCTGGGACCTCCTCGAGTTCAGGTCGCCGAGCACGTCGCCCAGGAACTGGTCGGGGGTGACGACTTCGATCTTCATGATCGGCTCGAGCAGGACGGGCCTTCCGCGCTCGGCCGCCGCCTTGAAGGCCATGCTGGCTGCGACCTTGAAGGCGATCTCCGAGGAGTCGACCTCGTGGAACGAACCAGCGGTGAGCGCCGCCTTGATGTCGACGGTCGGGTACCCGGCCAGGATGCCGGTCGCTGCGGCTTCCCTGAAGCCGGCCTCCGCGGCCCGCTGGTATTCGGCGGGCAGGACCGCGCCCGTGATCTCGCTCTCCCACTGGATACCCGAGCCGCGCTCCAGCGGCTCGAGCCGCAGCGTTACGTCGCCGTACTGGCCGTGGCCGCCGGTCTGGCGCAGGAAGCGCCCCTGCGCCTCGGCGGCCTTGCCGATGGTCTCTCGGTAGGCCACCTTCGGGCTGCCCGACGTGACCTCGACTTTGAACTCCCGGCGCAGCCGCTCGACGATGATATCGAGGTGTAGTTCGCCCATGCCTGCGATAACGACCTGGCCGCTTTCGGCGTCGGTCCTGACCCTGAACGTCGGGTCCTCGTCAGCGAGGCGCTGGAGTGCAGTGTCCATCTTCTCCTGGTCAACCCTGGTCCTGGGCTCGACCGCGATGGAAAGCACCGGGTCCGGGAACTGGATCGACTCCAGCAGCACCGGGTTCTGTTCGTCGCAGATGGTGTCGCCCGTGAATGCCCGCTTGAGTCCGATGGCAGCGACGATCTCGCCAGGGCCGGCGGACTTGATCTCTTCGCGGTTGTCGGCGTGCATCTTCAAAAGCCGGCCGATACGCTCACGCTCGCGGCGCGTGGGGTTGTAAACAGACCTGCCGGCCTCGACGACGCCGGAGTAGATGCGCAGGTACACGAGGCGGCCTACGTGCTGATCGGAAACGACCTTGAACGCAATCGCGCTGACCGGCGCCGATGATTCCGGCGCGCGCGTGACCTTCTCGCCGTTCCGGGGGTCGGTGCCTTCGACCGCGCCGACGTCGAGCGGGGAGGGCAGGTATGCGATGACCGCGTCCAGCATCGGCTGGATCCCCATCCGGCGCAGTGCGCTTCCGCACAGCACCGGGTTGATCTTCCCTGCGACGGTCGCTCGCCGGAGAGCGCCGACTATCTCGTCGTCGGCAATGGGTTCATCGCCGAGGTACTTGAGGATCAGATTGTCGTCGGTCTCGGCGACCTTCTCGACCATCCGCTTGCGGTGGACCTCGACTTCCTCGAGGAGCTCCTCGGGGACCGGGATCTGCTGCGGCATCATCAGGGTGGAGTCGAACAGATAGGCCTTGCGTGTCAGGAGGTCGACGGCGCCCTTGAAGTCCGCTTCCATGCCGATCGGCATCTGGAGGGGGACCGGGTTGGCGCCCAGGCGGCGGACCAGGGAGTCCATCGCGTTGTAGAAATGGGCGCCCGGGCGGTCCATCTTGTTGACGAATACGATGCGGGGCACCTTGTACTTGGTCGCCTGACGCCAGACGGTCTCGGACTGTGGCTGGACGCCTGCGACCGCGTCGATTACCACGACCCCGCCGTCGAGGACGCGAAGGGAGCGCTCGACCTCGGCCGTGAAGTCGACGTGGCCTGGGGTGTCGATGATGTTGACCTGATGGTCCTTCCAGTACGTGACGGTGGCGGCCGAGCCGATCGTGATGCCGCGCTCACGCTCGAGGTCCATGAAATCCATTACCGTTGTTCCCTCGTCGATGTTGCCCACCTTGTGGGTCATCCCGGTGAAGAACAGCACGTTCTCGGTGACGGTCGTCTTGCCCGCGTCGATGTGGGCAATGAAACCGATATTCCGGATCTTATTCAGGTCCGTATTGGCGTTCATGGGATTATTCAAGGTTGGAGTAGCCGTCCGTTCGGACACGGTTTGAACTTTCTGAACGCCGGGATTACCAGCGGTAGTGGACAAACGCCCGGTTGGCCTCCGCCATCCGGTGGAGGTCTTCTCGCCTCCGCACCGAGGCGCCCTGGCCTCGCGACGCGTCAAGGAGCTCTTCGTAAACTCGCTGTGCGATCGGCCGGCCGGTCCGGGCCCGCGCAGAACCGATTAGCCAACGAAGCGCCATGGAAAGCCGGCGCTCCGGCCGCACTTCGGTCGGGACCTGATAAGTGGCGCCGCCGACGCGCCGTGACCGTACTTCGAGCGCGGGCGTGACGTTCCTCACCGCCTGTTCGAACACTTCGAGGCCCGGGCGGTTCGTCTCCCGCTCGAGGCGCTCGAGCGCCCCGTACACGGCCGTCTGCGCGACCGATTTCTCGCCACCGATCATCACCTTGTTGATGAATCGTGCGAGCAGGACGCTATTGAATCGTGGGTCCGGCGCAATGATCCTGGGCTCGGCCCTTCGACGGCGTGCCATTCGATCCCTCGTTTGTATTTGAGCCGGAGCCGCCGCGCGCCGAGCGCGCCGGGAGTCCGGCGTTTGGGGCCCGCAGGCCCTTGCCTGTTACCTAGGCTTGTGGCCTGGTGGCGCCGTACTTGCTGCGCCCCTGTTTGCGGCCTTCTACCCCGGCCGTGTCAAGGGCGCCACGCACCACGTGATACCGGACACCTGGCAGATCTGGCACACGGCCGCCGCGCACGAGCACGACGGAGTGTTCCTGAAGGTTGTGCCCTTCGCCACCGATGTATGCCGTGACCTCGATGCCGTTGGTCAGACGAACGCGGGCAACCTTTCGAAGCGCCGAGTTGGGCTTCTTCGGGGTGACCGTCTTCACCTGCAGGCACACACCCCGCTTCTGGGGGCTGCCCTCGCCGCGCCGGGCGCGGTTTTCGAGCGCGTTGAAGATGAACCGAAGCGCGGGTGTCCTCGCACGCTTGCCCTTCTTCGTCCGCGGGCGATGGACTAGCTGGTTGACGGTCGGCATCAAAGACTCCGGCGGCTGAGAAGCGCACACGGGATATCCCGCAATGCTACTTGCGGGCGACAAAGGGTGATTATATCCACGTCGGTTCTGGAGAGTCAACGACGGCATACTCTCTCTGATTTAAGATGGGCATGCTGGCTCACCTGTAGGAATTCGCGTTGTTCAGGCTCGTACTCCTTGGCTTCAATCCCGCGGACGCGGCACGGCTCGCGCGCTCGCTCGCCGGCGTTGATCCCGACATCGATATCGTGCGATCGGACGGCGTGCGGGTGGACGCATCCCAGGCCGCCGAGATAGACGCTGCGATCGTCGCGCCGGCCGGCGACGGCAAGCTGCCCGAACGGGTGCAGGAGGCGCGCGAGGCCGGCCTTCCGGTGGTCGTGATGCTGCCCGGTCAGGACCTGTCGGGCGTCGACACGACCGCTCCGCAACTCGACTTCTGCCTGCCGCCGCATTCTCCGGGTGAGCTCGCGCTCAGGGCCAAGATCGTCGCCTCGCGCTCCGGCCGCCAGCGTGCGACCACGAACATCCAGGTCGGGGAGCTGACGATCGACACCGACAGATATGAGGTGCGGGTCTCCGGTCAGAAGGTCGACCTCACCTACAAGGAGTACGAGCTCCTGCGGGTGCTCGCGGCGAACCCGGGCCGGGTGTTCTCGCGCGAAGTGCTGCTGCGGACCGTATGGGAGTACGACTACTTCGGCGGCACGCGAACCGTTGACGTCCACATCCGGCGCCTGCGGAGCAAGATCCAGGACGCCAAGCACCGGTTCATCGAGACGGTATGGAACGTCGGATACCGGTTCCGGTCGCCAGACCAACCGCCCCAGGACCAGGACGCCAGCACGTAGCCGGGCAACCTCCGTCCGGGCCCGTCGATCACAGTCAAACTGCAACAAACCTGTAACATTCCGGCCCACGCACGGTTACTTTTGCGCGGAATAATGGGGCGGCGGCTCATGAACGTGTGGAATGTCCGCTCGCGCGGCTTGCGCCGCGGCAACCAGTGAGGAGACACCATCGGTATGCCTAGACAGTCAGCGTCCAGCCCGAGCGCCTCGGTGCTCAGGATGATGCGGGACGCCAGGTGCGACACGTTGGACATCAAGTTCATCGACGTGCCCGGCACCTGGCAGCACGTCGCGCTGCCCATCGGAGAGGTCAACGACGACCTCTTCATCCGCGGCACCGGCTTCGACGGCTCCAGCATCCGCGGCTTCCAGGTCATCAACGAATCGGACATGCTGCTGCTGCCCGACGCCAGCACCGCGGTAGTAGACCCGTTCGGGGAGAAGACGGTCAGCATCATTGCCGACGTCCGGGACCCCGGCACCGGTATCGGCAAGGAATACTCCCGCGATCCTCGCTGGATTGCGAAGAAGGCGGAAAAACACCTCGCCGACACCGGGGTGGGGGACGTCTCGTACTGGGGCCCGGAGCTGGAGTTCTTCATCTTCGACAGCGCCCGGTTCGCCCAGGACATCAACTACGGCTACTACTACATCGAGTCCGACGAGGGCATCTGGAACTCCGGTGAGGAGACGATGCTCGACGGCTACACGCTGAACATGGCGAACCGCCCCAGGGTGAAGCAGGGCTACTTCCCGGCCCAGCCGATCGACACGCTGCACGACGTCCGCGGCGAAATGGTGCGGGTCCTGGTCGAGACGTTCGGCATCATCGTGGAGAAGCATCACCACGAGGTGGCGACCGCCGGTCAGGGCGAGATCGACATGCGATACGGGACCCTCACCAAGATGGCCGACCAGGTGATGGAGTACAAGTACACGGTCAAGAACGTCGCCAAGCGGCACGGCAAGATCGCCACGTTCATGGCCAAGCCGTTGTTCAACGACAACGGCACCGGCATGCACACCCACCAGAGCATCTGGAAGGGTGGCAGGCCGCTCTTCGCCGGACGCGAGTACGCGGGCATCAGCAAGATGGCGCTGAACTACATCGGCGGGCTCATCAAGCACGGTCCCGCGCTCATGGCGTTCTGCGCACCCACCATGAACTCATACAAGCGGCTGGTGCCCGGCTTCGAGGCGCCGACCATCCTCGCTCTGTCGGCCCGCAACCGGTCAGCCGCTTGCCGGATCCCGATGTACTTCCCGGACGCGAAGGCCAAGCGCGTCGAGTTCAGGCCGCCGGACCCGACCTGCAATCCGTACCTGGCGTTCTCGGCCATGCTGATGGCCGGGCTCGACGGGATCGACAAGAAGATGGATCCCGGTAAGCCGCTGGACGTGGACCTGTATGAGCTGCCGACCGCGGAACTGGCGAAGCTCAATCAGGTGCCGGGCTCGCTGGCGGCTTCGCTCGACGCCCTCGAGAAGGACCACGACTTCCTCCTGCAGGGAGGTGTCTTCACCCGCGACCTGCTGGAGACCTGGATCGAGTACAAGCGGAAGAATGAGATCGACCCGATCCGGCTGCGGCCACACCCGTACGAGTTCTTCCTTTCGTTCGACGCGTAGCGCTGGTTGTGCACCCTCAGTTTGAACTAGACCTCTACCTGATCCGCCATGGCGAGAGCGCCAACAACATCGCCCGCGATCTCGATGTCGCGTGGGACCGCGACCCACCGCTGACGGACCGCGGTCGCGGGCAGATACACGCGCTCGGGCGCAGGCTGGTCGCGGAAGGGATGCGGTTCGACCGGGTCTACTCGTCGTCGCTGCAGCGCTCAGTCCACTCAG
>JACPRT010000111.1 GCA_016189845.1 Chloroflexota bacterium
GGCGGCGGGCATCCGTGTGCCGGCAGCCATCGGCGACTACCTGGTTTTGCGGGCCGTACGGCAAAGCGGCGGCACAGCCGTCACGGTCACCGACCGGGAGATCCTGGACGCCGTCGGCGAGATGGCGAGGCTGGAGGGGATCTTCGCGGCGCCGGAGGGCGGCGCGACCCTCGCCGGGCTTCGGAAGCTGCGCGCCGCTGGCAAGATCGGGCAGGACGAACGAGTGTTGCTGCTGAATACCGGTTCTGCGCTCAAGTACATGGACGTGCTTGGCCCGGTGTTCGAATCGGGCCGGTAGACGGGCGCCCGCATCGGCCTGCTAGTATGGCGCCGGTCTTTCTCGACGGCTGGAGTTGAACCAATGGTAGATACCGCGCCACGAGCCGCACGAACCACGTACATAGGAGCGTCGACGCCCAAGATCGACGGGGTCGACAAGGTCACGGGCGTTGCCCGTTACGGCGCCGACGTACGGCTTCCGGGCATGCTCGACGCGAAGATACTTCGCAGCCCGCACGCGCATGCCAGGATCGTGCGCATCGACACATCCAGGGCCGAAGCGCTGCCTGGCGTCATGGCGGTCGTCACGGGCAGGGACTTCCCGCTGCTGAAGCCCGGCACGCACGTGCAGATCGGCGTGCTCCGGATGGACCTCTACCGCATCAGCAATCTGGTGATAGCCCGCCAGAAGGTGCTGTTCGCAGGCCATCCCGTTGCCGCCGTCGCGGCTACCAGTCCCGAGATCGCCCAGGAGGCGCTGGACCTTATCCAGGTCGAATACGAGGTGCTGCCGCACGTCCTGGACGAGGTCGAGTCGATGAAGCCCGGCGCGCCGCTCCTCCACGATGATCTGTTCACTTCCGGGACTCCAGAAAAGACCACGAAGCCCAGCAACGTCGCGCTCTATATCGAAATGGGCAGGGGGGATCTCGCCAAAGGCGAGGCCGAAGCCGACGTCGTGGTCGAGCGCAGCTTCAAGACCCAGACCGTCCACCAGGGATATATCGAACCGGAGGCCGAAACGGCCTGGTGGCAGCCGGATGGCCGCTTGAGCGTCTGGGCGGACACCCAGGGGCCGTTCGGGCAGCGGGCACAGCTGTCGGTATTCCTGGGGATCCCCCTGGGCAGAATCACCGTCGTGCCGATGGAAGTAGGCGGCGGGTTCGGCGCGAAGAACGCCCTCCGCCTGTCGCCGCTCTGCGCCGGCCTGTCGCGGAAGTCCGGCCGGCCCGTGCGGATCGTCCTCAGCCGGGACGAAGTCCTTCGCGCAACCGGCCCGGGCGTCGCTACCACGAACTACGTGAAGGTAGGCGCAAAAAACGACGGGAAGATCACGCTCATCGATGCCAGGATGGTCTACAACGCGGGCGCGTTCCCCGGTTCGCCACTGGCAGGCGGGACGCTGGTCGGATTCAGCGCATACCAGACGCCCAACCTGCGGATCGTGGGCTACGACGTGGTGACCAACCGGCCCAAGGTCCAGGCGTATCGCGCGCCGGGCGGTCCTCCGATTTCCTTCGCGGTCGAATCCGTCATGGACGAGGTCGCCGAGAAGATCGGGATGGACCCGCTGGATTTCAGGATCAAGAATGCCTCTAAGACCGGCGACGCCGGTCCGAACGATCTCAAGTTCAACAGGATCGGTCTCACCGACGTCCTCCAACGGGTCAAATCCCACCCGGCGTGGACCGACCCCGTATCGGCCCCGAGATTCGGGGGCAAGGTGGGCCGTGGCCTTGGCCTCGGCTACTGGCGCGGCGGCACGAACACGTCGTCGTGTGAACTCAACCTTCATGGCGATGGCTCCGTGAGCCTGGTGACCGGCTCGGTCGACCTCTCCTCGGTCCGGACCGCGTTCGCGCAAATCGTCGCCGACCAGTTTGGCCTCACCCCGGCCGACGTCACCGTCACCACCGGCGACACCAACTCGGTCGGCTACACCGACAACTCCGGCGGCAGCCGGGTGACATATGTCACCGGCACGGCCGTTTTCAACGCGTGCCAGGCCGCCATCGGCGTGCTGAAGGGCAGGGCGGCACAGAAGTTCGGCGTCCCAGCCGACCTGATCGAGTTCGGCGAAGGCGTCTTCTCGGTCCGAGACATACAGGAGAAGCGGATCGCCTTGAAGGACCTCGCGGCGGAGAGCGTGCGGGGCAGCGGCGTCATCAGCACCAGCGGCACCGCTACCGGGATGCAATCGGCGCCGGCCTTCGCCGCGCAGGTTGCGGACGTGGAAGTCGACCTCGAGACCGGCAAGGTCCAGATCCTCCGCTACACGGCGTTCCAGGACGTGGGCAAGGCGATCAATCGCGCCCAGGTGGTAGGTCAGATCCAGGGCGGCGTGGCACAGGGCGCCGGCTGGGGACTCTCTGAGGCCTACGTCTGGGACGAAAAGGGCGCTCTGCGCAACGCGAGCTTCCTCGACTACCGCATGCCGACGGCGCTGGACCTGCCCGCGATCGACGTCGAACTCATCGAGACTCCCGCTTCCGACGGCCCGTTCGGGGTCCGTGGGGTCGGCGAGGTCCCGATCGTGCCTCCCGCAGGCGCCATCGCCAACGCCATCTATCGTGCGGCCGGCGTCCGCATGGACGTGCTGCCGATGAACCCCGAGAACGTATTGATGGCGATCAAGCGTCGCGACAAGCCGCTGGCGAGGACTCGCTGGCTACGCGGCAACGGGTCTGCGGGCGAGACCCTGGTCAGCTAGACCCGGTGCACCGGGCCGGACCCTGGCGGGTGTGGATACCTGCGCTCGTAGTCGGAGCGCAGCATGCCCAGGATCACCGAGTTGAACCGCGCTCCCTGGTGTGGCCGGCTCTGCCGCAGTGTGCCTTCATGAATGAACCCGACATGCTCGAACATCTCACGCGCATGCGTGTTGTATTCGGGGACGTCGACCCATGCTCGGTACAGCCCGACCTTGTTGAAGATGTGTTCCAGGAGCTGAAGTGTCGTGGCCGTACCGTAACCGCGGTGCCACAGCTCCTTGCGTCCGATCAGGATCGAAATCTGGGCGTCGCCCAGGGCCTCATCGATCGCGAGCTGGGTCTCGCCGATGTGTTCGCCGGATGCCGTTCGAACCGAAAAGATGGCCCTGTGCGGCTGCTGGTCTTCGCGCTTGAATACTCGGTCCCACTCCTCCGGCGTTGCATCGACCATCTTCCGGGGGTCGTACCCCAGGTGAGCCGGCTCTCCGTAGGTGTACCTGCCGAACCAGCTTTCCGCAATCTCGTTGTCTTCCAGCCATCTGGCGACTCGCTCGACGTCTTCGCGGGACACGTCGGTCAATTGCACCTGTGGCAGCATCCCGGACCTCCCGTCTGATTTCCGTCGGCGATCGGCGCAAACTGAGCCAGTTCAGGTTCGCGGCGAGTATAGAGCGCGGTTCGAAGCCGCCGCAAATGCTGGCGCCCGCCTCTGCTAGCATGCGAAGGCCCGGCGGTCCGCGCGCGGCGCGGCACGACCGGAGCTCTTGAGAAGGGTGGGCCAGATGAGCGAGGGCAAGGTCCAGGCCGAGATCATCTACTGCGTGCCTTGAGGCTACCATCAAGTGGCTGGCTGGATGCTCAGCGAACTGTTCTCGGCCGGTGGATCCGACGTCGCGATCAAGGTGACGCCTGGCGCCAGCGGGGTGTTCCAGGTCTATTTCGACGGTGAACTGGTCTTCGACAAGAAAGCCGAAGGGAACCAGACTCCGCATCTGGGCCGTGTAAAGGAGCTGAAGGCGCTCCTGAAGCAAAGGATCGAAAAGGCCACGGAAAGGGTCACAGTCAAAGCTTAGGAGGGAATCATGTCGAAGTTCGGCAAGATCCAGGTCGATATCGAGTACTGCGTGCCATGCGGATATCAGAACCTGGCCGCGTGGGCGGTCAGCGAGATGTTCCAGGCCGGTGGCACCGACGTCGCGCTCAGCCTCACGCCCGGCGACGGCGGGGTATTCAAAATCAAGTTCGGCGACGAGCTGGTCTGGGACAAGAAGGCCATGGGCGGCAAGTCGCCCGACATCGCCCAGATGAAGGAAATCAAGGCGAAGCTCAGGAACAAGCTCGAAGCCCTGAAGCAACCAGTCGGCGTTAGGTAGCCGGGCGCCCTGGCCTCGCGCCGGCGCGGTGACGCCAGGTCTATCGCGCCGGGCGGGGGTCGTTCTGCAACAACTGCAGCGTGTTGCCGTCGGGGTCGTGGAACGTAGCCAGCCAGCCCCATCGCTCACGGTCTGGCTCCCGGATGAAACTGACACCGCGGGCGCGCAGGCGCTCGGCCACCGCGTGGATGTCGCCAACCGTGAGGTTGATCATGATCCGGAACGGCTCCGTTGTCTTGCCGTGCACCTCGGAGTGCGGGTTGATCGTCAGGCGCATTTCGCCCCACTTGAACTGCACGCCGTCGGGCCGCATCGAGTGCGGTATCAGGCCGAGGACGTCACGGTAGAACTCGGTCATCGTCCGTGGGTCGTCGGTGAAGATGACGACCCCCGCGATTCCCTGGATCGACCCGGCATCGCTGGTCAAGGTCGTAGGCCTCCCGGGGCTACTATAGTCCGCGGGCGTCTGCGGGCCCCTGGCGCGATTGTGGAAAATTTCACGTTCAGGTGATATAGTCGCCGCCAGCTAACTAGCTACGGGGACGGAGATGCCGGGGGACTACTTCCGCCAGTATGCGGTGATTGCGGTCTTCATGGTCGTCGCCGTTCTCGTCCCCGTCGGCATGCTTGCAGCGTCGTACGGGGCTTCCCTCGTCAAGATCCGGCCGGTCCGCCCGCGCCCGCCCAACTGGCGAGAATCGCCGCCGCCGTACCTGAAGACTTACGAGTCCGGATTCGAGCCGATCGGTGGCCCGTGGCGGCATATCAACATCAGGTACTACACGTTCGGCCTGCTTTTCGTTATCTTCGACGTCGAGACGGTATTCCTCTACCCGTGGGCCGCCGAATACGGCGTGCTCTCCGCCAGGTTCGGCGCATTCGCACTGGTGGAAGCGGTCGTCTTCATCGCGGTCCTGGCCGTCGGCTGGGCATACGCGTGGCGCAAACGGGCCATGGAATGGACGTGACCAATGGTCGAGCATGAGCCAATCGCCCTGACGCCAACGCCGGACAACCCCTTGTTCCGGCAGACTTACGAGCTGGACAGAAGCGAGGGCGCGGTCATCAACCAGATGCGCGCGACCCACATCGAACAGTTCCCCGACCCGCTCATCGAGGTGCCGGCGGAGTTTCGCCGCAGTATTTTCGTCGGGAGCATCGACGCGCTGCTGAACTGGGGCCGAAAATCGTCCGTATTCCCGCTCATGATGGGCCTGGCCTGTTGCTCGTTCGAGATGATCGCCTCCGCGATGTCCAGGTGGGACCTGTCACGATTCGGCATGGAAGTATTCCGTGCATCGCCTCGACAGGCCGACCTGATGATCGTGTCGGGGACCGTGACCTGGAAAATGGCGCCGGTCGTCCGGCGACTGTACGATCAGATGGCGGAGCCCCGCTGGGTGATCTCGCAAGGGGTCTGCGCGACCTCGGGCGGGCCGTATTACGAGTCGTATTCGGTCGTACCCGGGGTGAACAAGATCATCCCGGTCGACGTCTATGTGCCAGGCTGCCCGCCCCGGCCCGACGCGCTGATCTACGGGATCATGCAACTTCACGAGAAGATCAAGCGCTACAGCCTGGCCGGCCGGGCGGCGGGCAGGGAATGACCATCGTCCTCGGAGGCGAGCAGGTCGCCTCTGTGATCGAAGCGATCACGCCAGGTTCAGTCACCGGCCACGACAGCTCCGCAGCCTGGGTGCGGGCCGAGACGTGGCCCGCGGTCGCAAGGGGCCTGCACGACCGGCCGGAAGCCGATTTCAAGTTCCTGAATTCCGTCACCGGAGTGGACTACATCGACCACTTTGTGATCGTCTACCACCTGACCTCCCTGGGCCACAACCACAGCGCGGTGATCAAGATCCGCTGCGGCGAAGCGCGGGAAGACCCGGTCGTTCCGAGCGCGGTCCCTGTGTGGCGCGGGGCCGACCTCCAGGAGCGGGAGGTCTACGACCTCATGGGGATCCGTTTCGAGGGCCATCCGAATCTGAAGCGGGTGATGCTGTGGGAGGGATTCCCGGGCCACCCGCACCGCAAAGACTTTCTGCGCTGAGCAGGGCTTCGACAAACAGATGCCGATCCGCACCGAACCCGTCACCGTAAACATCGGACCGCACCACCCCAGCACACACGGGGTATTCAGGCTGCGGGTCACGTTCGACGGTGAAGTCGTCGTCGATGCGGAGCCTGTCTTCGGGTATCTGCATCGCGGCACCGAGAAGCTCGCCGAAGAGCGCACGTATGTGCAGTTCGTCACGCTGTCCGACCGCATGGACTACGTGGCGTCGATGACGAACAACCAGGGCTTCATGCTGGCGGTCGAGAAGCTGGCGGGAATCACGCCTTCGCCGCGCGGGGTATGGCTGCGGATGATCGCCGCGGAGCTGCAGCGCATCGCCAGCCACCTGGTGGGCATCGGGTTCTTCCTGCAGGACCTCGGAGCGTTCGGGACGCCACTCATCTACGTGATGCGCGAGCGGGAGCGCATCCTGGACCTCTTCGAGATGCTCTGCGGCGCACGCATCACGGTTAGCTACATGCGGCCGGGTGGCGTGTTCATGGACGCACCCCAGGACTTCTGGCCGGCCCTCGACACCTTCCTGGCCGACATGCCCCACTATGTCGATGAGTACGAGCGTCTGATCACGGGCAATGAGATCGTCCTGGTCCGAACGAAGGGGACCGGAAAGGTGCCGGCCGAAACGCTCGTCAACGCGTCGGTCAGCGGTCCGATGCTGCGCGCGGCCGGACTGGACTGGGACCTGCGGATCAAGGACCCCTACGAGTACTACGGCCGCGTCAAATTCGACGTCCCGCTTGCCCGGGAAAGCGACAACTTCGCCCGTTACATCGTTCGAATCCAGGAGATGCGGGAGTCGGTCAAGATCATCCGGCAGTGCGTCGAGCAGATCGAGCCGGGGCCGGTGCGGCCGAAGGAAGTCCCGTTCCTCATCCGGCCGCCCGCGGGCGACGTCTACGCTCACATCGAGGGGCCCAAGGGTGAGCTGGGGTATTACCTGGTCAGCGACGGCACGATCGCGCCGTATCGCTGCAAGGTGAGGGCGCCCTCGTTCATCAACCTGACCCTGCTGCGCGATATGCTGGTCGGCTGGAAGGTCGCCGACATGATCGTGACGTTCGGCAGCATCGACATCAACATGGGGGAGGTCGACCGGTGACCGACGGCTTCCTCGACAACGCGTTCTTCCGCAACATCTACTGCAACCTGGCCAGCAGCGGTTCCGATCGATGCGCAGGCGGCGGTCCCTTCGGCGATGGCCTTCTGCCCCCGGGTTGGGAATGGCTGGCCTTTCTGGTCACCGCGTTCGTGACGGTATTCGTGGTCGTCAACGGCGCACTGATGGCCGTCAACCTGTATATCTGGGGGGAGCGGAGATTGCTCGGCCGGCTCCAGGGACGGCTGGGGCCCAACCGCTGGGGACCGTTCGGGCTCCTGACGCCGATCGCCGATCTGATAAAGGTCCTCTCAAAGGAGGACATCGTCCCCGCCGCCGCCGACCGGCTTGTCTACAGCCTCGCTCCCGTTCTCCTGGTCGTACCAGTCCTGCTGGCGTTCGCCGTGATCCCGTTCGGAAGCTCCACGTGGGCCGCCAATCTCAATGTCGGCGTCCTGTACCTGATCGCGGTCCTGTCGGTTGAATCATTCGCCCCGATCACGGCCGCATGGGGGTCGCAGAACCGCTACGCGATGTTCGGAGGGCTGCGGGCGGTCGCCCTGCTCGTCAGCTACGAGCTGCCCCTGGTCCTGTCGCTGATCGGCGTCCTGATGATCGCCGGCTCGCTGTCGCTGGTCGACATCGTGAATGCTCAGGACGTGCCGTTTGCCCTCGTCCAGCCGCTGGGGTTCCTGGTGTTCCTGATCGGATCGGTCGCGGAAATCCAGCGCGCGCCGTTTGACCTGTCGGAGGCCGAGTCCGAGCTGGTCGGCGGCTACCACACCGACTACAGCGGCATTCGGTGGGGCCTGTTCCAGGCGGGCGAGTTCATGTCCACTATGGTCAGCGGCGCGATCATCGCGACGGTCTTCCTGTCGGGGTGGCGCGGCTTCGACTTCCTGCCGTCGCATGCGTGGTTCTTCATCAAGTTCGCCGGGGTGCTGTTTGTCATGACCTGGATCCGCGCCACGCTTCCAAGGCTGCGCATCGACCAGATCACGTCTTTTGCCTGGAAGGGGCTGCTGCCGCTGGCCGCCGTCAACCTGCTGGCGAGCGCGGTGCTATCCCTGATCTGGCCTCGCCCGAGCGTCGGGGAACTGTGGGCGATGGCCGCCGTCAACGTCGTCGTGGCTGCGGCCGCAATCTATGTTCTCGGCCAGTTCGGCCCAAAGCCCGGTGAACGGCCGCGTCCGGCCGTCGCGCCCGCGCTCGGGGCCACCGGTCGAGAGGGAGCCGCCTGATGTACGGAATCGGCATCCTGAAAGGCTTCAGCGTCACCGCGCTGAACATGATCCGCGCTCCGTTCACGATCGAGTACCCGGACCGCCGCGTCGGGTTGCTGGGTCTCGCCAAGGCCTCGGGCATGAACCCGCTGGTGTTCGCGCTCAAACGGCCGGCCGCCGCCGTCAAGGCGGCGTTGGGAGTCGCCAAGATCCCGGCACGCCTTCCCCAGCACTCACGCTTCCGCGGGCAGGAGTTCGTCTGGTACGAAGAACGGTGCACCGGCTGCGCCAGCTGCGCCAAGCTGTGCCCGCTGGGCATCATCCGCATCGTCACGGACCCCAGCGGGCGGCAGACACAGGAAGGCGAGGTCTACGACGTCGAGGTGTTCGACATCGACCTCGCGCGCTGCATGGCCTGCGGCATCTGCGTCGAGGTTTGCCCGTACGACGCCCTGCACATGGGCAGCGGCTTCGAGCGCGCCCGGTACGCGTTCCCGAATCTGATGATCACGGTCGATGAGCTCAAGCGAGCGCCAAAGCGGCCGAGCACATGGTTCAGGCCGCAGCTGGAGGCCAAGGGTTACGATCCGCAGCGCAGCGGCACGGCCGACTGGAAACTGGTCGGTCGCCACGAAACGCCAACCGCGGAGCAGTTGAAGCGGACCTGGGTGGACGAGCGCACCAGGTGATCGAGCGGTCGGCGATCATCGATATCGTCTTCTGGGCCGTCGCGGCGCTCGCAATCGCCGCGTCCGTGATGGTCGTCACCGTCAGGGACGTGTTCAAGGCGTCGCTCTTCCTTGCAGGGTCGTTCGTTGCGGCCGCCGGCCTCTATGTCCTGCTGCGGGCCGAGTTCCTCGCCGCAGTTCAGGTCCTGATTTACGTCGGTGCGATCTCGATCCTGATCGTGTTCACGGTGATGCTCGTGCGCCAGGTCTCCGGCGGCAACCGGTCCGGCGGACCGTTCTTCGCAATCGCAGGCGGTGTGGCCG
Source organism: Chloroflexota bacterium (assembly GCA_016189845.1). Lineage (GTDB taxonomy): Bacteria > Chloroflexota > Dehalococcoidia > Lucifugimonadales > Lucifugimonadaceae > VGZT01. The sequence continues at coordinate 9,473 of JACPRT010000111.1, forward strand.
CCGTCCTGGTCGCGCTCGCAATCAGCTACGCGGCGGTGAACTCGAAATGGTCGGACCTCGATCGCGCCGCAGCGGGCGATGAACGGGTGGCGGCCGCGTTGACCGGCGAATATCAGGCGCAGCAGTCGCCCGGGAACCCCGACGTGGACCTCGTGAAGGTCCCGATCGACGACCCCGAGAAGGCCCGTCACGGCGTTTTCGAGCGCACCACCAACCAGCTCGGGACGATGTTCATCCGGGACTACGTCCTGGCGTTCGAGATCATTTCGATCGTGCTGCTGGCGGCGCTCATCGGGGCCCTCGCTATCGCGCGCGGAGCGCGCGATGGTGGCACTTCGTGACGCTCGAAAGCGTCCTCGTGGTCTCAGCTGTCATTTTCAGCATCGGGCTGTTCGGCTCGCTCGCCAGGCGCAACGTGATAGTCGTGCTCATGTCGATCGAACTGATGTTCAACGCGGTCAACATCGCGGCGATCGCCTTCTCCAGGTTCACCGTCCCTGCCTCGCTCGCCGACGGTCCGGTGGCGCTCACCGCCGACGCGATGCGCCAGGTCCTTACGGGCCAGGTCTTCGCAGTCTTCGTGATCGCGGTTGCCGCCGCCGAGGTCACCCTCGGCCTCGCGCTGGCTGTCGCCATCTACCGCCGCAGGGAATCGTCCGAGGTTACCGACCTCACGTCGGCGAGGGGATAGCCCGGGCCATGTGGGTCGACTACAAGCGTGCGCCGAACCTGCTGATCGCGGAGATGTGGAAGGATCTGTTGGAGGGGGAAGGCCTCCCGGCCAAGATCATCCCGGAAGGCAACATCCTCGATTGGGGCGAACGGGTGCCGTTCCGAATTCTCGTGCCGAGGGGACGTGAGCACGTCGCCGACGAAATCCTGAGGAAGCTCTAGGTGATCTCCGAGGCCGCAACCTGGCTGATCATCGGCCTCCCGCTGGCGTCGTTTCTGGCCATCGGGCTGGTCGTGAGGCCGTTCTTGAACCGATGGTCGATCGCCGCCGGCTGGCTCACGATCGGGACGGTGGGCGCGTCGTTTGCGCTGTCGCTGTTCGCCGCGAGCACCGTGTTCTCGCACGGCCCGGTCGAGTTCGAGGCGCGTCGCTGGCTTGCCGTCCCGGGTCTGACGATCCCGTTCGGACTGATGCTCGACCCCCTGACCGCCGTCATGCTGGTGGTCGCGTCGGGCGTCAGCCTGCTTATCCAGATCTATTCCCAGGGATACATGAAGGGCGACCCCGGGTACGCCAGGTCTTTTGCCTTCATGTCCCTCTTCACCGCGTCGATGCTTGGCCTCGTGCAGGCCAGGAGCATCGTCCAGCTGTTCTTCTTCTGGGAGCTCGTGGGCCTCTGCTCATACCTCCTGATCGGTTTCTGGTTCACGCGCCCGGCCGCGGCCAACGCCGCCAAGAAGGCGTTCCTGGTGACCAGGCTCGGCGATTTCGGGTTCCTCCTTGCGATCCTGTACCTGTTCTCCAAGAGCGGGCAGCTTCTCGACATCCCGACCCTGTATGACGCCGTTCA
>JACPRT010000118.1 GCA_016189845.1 Chloroflexota bacterium
CACGGTACCCACGGTACCCACGGTACCCACGGTACCCACCCAACCCTCGCTTCCTACACTGCCAAACGAGACGCCAACGGTGACGCAAACGGCGACGCCGACCTCCACGGCGACCCCGGTACCGACCCGGCTGTCGTACGTGGTCGTGTTACCCGCATCCGTGAATCTCACGGCCGGACAGGCGCAGAGCTTCCGGGCATTCGCGTGTTCTCAGACCGGATCTGAAATCACCGACGTCACGGTCACGTGGGCGATCAGCCCATCGGTCGGCTCGATCGCTTCTGACGGTCGCTACACCGCAGGTTCGGTGTCCGCGACCACCAACGTGATGATCGACGCCATGGTGTCACAGGCCAGCACGGGCGTCAGCGCCACGGGCATGGCGACTGCGGTCGTGAGTCCACCGCCGCCGCCAGCGGCGACCCCAACTCCGATCCCGCCGTTCACCGGGCCAACCCCGGTTCCGCCGATCCCGCCGGCGGGCACCGATGTGCAACAGCTGGTGCTTCCGGACCGGATCACGACGGTCCAGGTGGCCGACCCGACGACCGGGCAGAATCTGATCGACATCACGGTGCCGGCGGGCACCTTTACGACGCCGGTATTCATACAGGTCGACATATTGCCGGCGGACTCGGCTGAGGCCAAGGAAGCCATCGCGAACCTGCCAGGCACCCTGCTCAAGGTGGGCGACAAGATCATCGAGATCGACCTGGTCGATGCCGACGGCAAGCCAATTACCGGACCCCTCCTCCAGCCGATCACCATAAAGATCCCGTACACGGACGCGGAAGCGACAGCAGTCGGCGGCGCGTTCAACCTGCGCATCTTCAAGTACGACGAAGCGACGAAGCAGTGGGCGGCGATCACCACCCAGGTCGACATTGCCAAGAAGCTGCTGATCGGCCAGGTCACTTCCCTCTCGTTCTTCACGGTCGGTAAGATCGTGAGCGGCCCGACGCCAACCGCGACAGCTCCTCCGGCCACTGCCACTGCCACTGCCACTGCTACAGCGTTGCCTCCAGCGGTTCTACCCTCGACGGGCGGCGTAGCCCCGAGTGGCATGTTGCTCGGAACGCTGCTGGCTGGCGGCATCGCCCTGGTGTTGGCCGGCGCGCTCTACATGCGCCGGCGCCAGCAAGGCAAGGTCTAGCTGCCGACCCGTTCGCGACGAATGAAGGGGACCCGCGCCGCGGGTCCCCTTTCGTTTCCACGAGCTCACGACGATTTCGGAAACGGCATGAAACCACGGCTCCCTCTGGTGCCGGTCATGACGGCCGCGGTGGCAGCGGCGACGTTTGCGCTGTACCTGGCGACGGTTGCCCCCGGCATAACGTGGTCGAGCCTGGGCGCAGATGGCGGTGATCTACTCAGCGCGGCATTTACGTGGGGGATACCGCATCCGTCGGGCTATCCCACGTATCTTCTGGCCCTGCGTGCCTTTGCGACGCTGGTCCCTATAGGGGAGCCGGCGTTTCGCGGGAACCTGATGTCCGCGACATCCGCCGCGCTAGCGAGCGCCCTGGTGTTCGTGGCGGCAGCGCGGGTCGCGCTCGCCGTGTCCCGCTACGCCGCAGCCGGGATGCCCGGCGCGCGGCCGGTCGCCCGCTGGGTACCCGTAGGCGCCGCAACGATCGCCGCGCTGGGCGCGGGCGCGGCCAGGGAGTTCTGGTCCCAGGCCACCATCACGGAGGTCTACGCCCTCAATGCTTTCTTCTTCGCCGTGATCCTTGCCGGATCCGCCGCCTTGCTGGTTCGTGAATCGCCCGGCAGGAGGGACCGCTGGATCGTCGCCGGCCTGGCCTTCGCTCTGGGCGTCGGACTCGGCAACCACCTTACGCTGGCACTGGCCGGCGGTCCGCTGGTGGCGTTCGCAGTCCTGAGATGGTGGAACCGAAATGGCCGCGGGGCGCGGAACCTGGTCCTGGCCGTGGCGCCGTTCGCGGTCGGGCTTGCGGTGTATCTCTATGCCCCGATCGCATCGATCCAGCGACCGCCGGTGAACTGGGGGCACCCTCATACGCCTCAGGGCTTCTGGTGGATGGTCAGCGGGTCGATATACCGGGACTACGCCTTTGGAATTGAGACGCGCCTCCTGCCTGGCCGGATCGCCACCTGGGCGGACTTCTTCCTCTCCCAGTACTCGCTGGTAGGCCTTTGGCTCGCGCTGGCAGGGCTGTATGTCCTGGGACAACGTTTCCGGCGATTCGCCCTGTACACCGTCGTTGCGGTGTTACTCGTCTCGCTGTACGCGGTCGGCTACAACACCCCGGATTCCTACCTTTACCTGATCCCCGCTTTCCTCGTGTTCGCCGTATGGATCGCATCGGGAATCACCTGGGCTGCTGCAGCGGTCCACGCATACGTCGCGGCCCGATGGCATGTCGCATGGCCGGCCGTCGCGGTGGTCGTGGTCCTCCTGGCCGTGGCAGCGGCCATCCCCGGTTTCTCACTGTATTCGAACCTGGCAAGGCTCAATCTGCGAAACGATCATGGTGCGCAGGAGTTCGCGAGAGGCGCATTCGAGTCAGCTGGTCCGGATTCAGTCATCCTCGCGTCCGACACCGAGCGGGTGTTCGCGCTCTGGTACCAGGCATACGTCGCGGAGCCCGCGGCGAATATCGCAGTCGTGTCGGTTCCGCATCTTCAGTTCGACTGGTACTGGGATGACCTGCGAAGGCAGTTCCCGGAGCGAGTCCCAGAGGTGCCTCCCGCGGGTTTCAACGCGCGGGTCGACGCCCTCATAGGGCACAATCTCGGCGCCAGGCCGATTTTCGCGGCCACCCGGATGGAGCTCCTCGACCGCTATACGCTGACGCCCAAAGGCGTCATATTCGACATCGGGGGTCTGCGCTGAAGGGTGTAGACATGGCCGGCCGCCTGGAAGTTTTTGCGGTTGAGGGGATCGGCGAGATCAAGCGGGGCGACGACCTCGGGGCGGTCATCGTACAGGCCCTTGGTCACCGCCAGGCGGCGCTCCGCGATCGGGATGTCGTGACGGTCGCGCAGAAGGCTGTGTCCAAGTCGGAAGGGGCGGTCGTCGACCTGAAGACCGTTAAGCCTTCCGAGTTTGCGCTCCGGTTCGCAGCGGTTGCCGCCAAGGACCCTCGAGTCGTGGAAGTCGTGTTACGGGAGTCTGCGCGGATCGTCCGAATGGACCGCGGCGTGATCATTTCCGAGACCCGCCACGGGCTCATCTGCGCGAACGCAGGGGTCGACGCATCCAATGCCGCGGCGGAAGGGCAGGTCACCGTGCTTCCAATAGACCCGGACTCGTCGGCCAGCCGGATCCGGCAATCGATCCAGAAGCTGGCGGGCGTCGACGTCGCGGTCATCGTCTCCGACTCGTTTGGACGTCCCTGGCGAGAGGGCAGCGTGAACGTCGCCATAGGGGTCGCCGGGATGGCGGCGCTGGATGATCTGCGCGGTCGGGCGGACGATCGAGGCCGGGTTATGAGGACGAGCGTGGTTGCCGTCGCCGACGAGCTCGCCTCGGCCGCACAACTCGTCATCGGCGAGACTGGAGGCACGCCCGCCGCGGTAATACGAGGCTTTGCGTGGAAGCACGCTGACACCGGAGCGGCGCCGCTAAGGCGCGCCTCCGAGAAGGATCTGTTTCGCTAGGACTCCGTAAGGCGCGGTCCTGGGACCGGACCGGCAGGTCGTCAGGCCCGGCGCGCGGGCATTGGGGCCGGCGTCGCCGCGGGCTTGCGACGCTGGGCTGCGCCTGCGCCGTGGCGCTGCGTGTCCCAGTAGGTGATGTCCAGTGAGTTGCGGAACGCCCTGACTTCGCCGCAGCGCCGGCACTTGCCCTGGCTCGTGGGCCCGTTGGGCGGTTCAATGACCCACTCGTGGACGCAGGTCTGCGGCTGTTCCTCCGGGGCGCGGGCTACCTCGCGAACCCGCCGTGAGGCCTGGGGCGCCTGCCGCTCGGGAGGCGCAGCCGTTTGCCTCACCGGGCGAGGGGTTGGTCGGCGCGCGGCCGTGCGGGTTGCTGGACGAGCGGTCACGCGCCGTGCCGTAATGGTGCGGCTAGCCGGGCGAGCAGTCGCGTGCCGCGCAGCGCTGCGGCCGGCGACAGGAGGCGCCCCGTTTCTTGCCGGGCGAACCACCGCCGGCCTGGCCGGGCGCACGGGCGCCTGCCGGACCCGGCGCGCGGGGACAGCAGCGCGAGCGGGCGCGGCGCGAAGGGGCTGCTTGGTGCGGGACGGCATCGTGTGGCTCTTTCTAGCCGTGCAGGTGAACGGATCCGACGGGACCGGATTCGGAATTATATCTGGAGGCTGGGCAAAGAGTCAAGATAAGACACATAAAATGCTGTTTAAGCATAAATGCCTTCAAAAGCGATTGACTGAAAGCGCAATTGAATCTATATTCCGCGGTCGAACAGGGGTACGGGACCGCGCAGGCACACCTGCTGATGCGGCGAATGGCGGGAAGTCATGGGTTCCACGAGACAACGTATTCTCCAGATAGTCCAGCGCCGTCGCACCGAGACCGTCGCGGGGCTTGCGCGAGAGCTGGGTCTCGCGGCGACGACCGTCCGCCGGCACCTCGATATCCTTCAGCGTGACGGCATGGTCCAGTTCGGGGAAGTCCGCAAGAAGTCCGGGCGCCCCGAGTACGCGTTCTCGCTGACCGAACGAGGGCACGAGTCGATGCCGAAAGGCTATGACGCCCTGCTCTCAGGCCTTCTCCGTGAATTTGGGGAGCTCGACGCTCGCCAGATCGCGGGGAAAACCGGCGCCGAGGCGGTCGAGGCGGTCCTCACTCGCCTGGGACGAGCGGCGGCCCTGCGGTATCTCGACCCCCATGCAGGGGGCCGAGCGGCGGCCGCCGTGCGAGCCTTGCGCGAAATGGAGTTCGAGCCCCAGGTCCAGGATGGTCCGAACGGCACGAGGATTTCCCTGAGCAATTGTCCGTTTCGATCGGTCGCCCTGTCGGATGACGCCGTGTGTTCGTTCGACTCTGCGATGCTGGAAGCCATTCTTGGCACGCCGGTGAAGCGAGAGCGCTGCATAAGCCGGGGACACGATTGCTGCGAATACCTGGCGGAGGCAGGGACCCGGCCGGCCGATCTGACAGGCAGCGCCACGGATACGGCTGGCGTCTCGAAGACGGATGGCTCGACGGCTGCTGTCGAAAGAGCCGTTGCGTCGGCAGGCGGCGGACCCTCCGGTGTGGATGCCAGGGGCGATCTCACATAGCATGAGCACGGCCGACAGCTGAATATCGACCTCCCTGGTGTCCCGATGTGTTTTTTGGGACGAAGAGGGAAAGCGGTGAAAGTCCGCTGCGGTCGCGCCACTGTGACCGGGGAGTCCGCTGCCGGGAATGCCACTGTCTCGACCGATCGAGATGGGAAGGCAGGCGATGCGGGCGACGATCCGGAAGCCAGGAGACCTGCCGGGAGGACGAGGCTCTACTCTGCGCAGAACAGGGTATCTCGGGCGAAGCTCCCGGGTCCGCAATGACGCCGTCCGCGGCTCGACACTTGCCCATCTCGCCCGGCGCAAGGGCATTGAAATGCCCGGCGCCTGAAAGGTCGGGTCGCCTGCCACGAACTTTGCGGCCAGCTCCGGCGCCTCGACCTGCAACTCGGGCCACAGCCGGCCTTCCCATTTCCCGAAACGTAGCTCGCGCAGCGCAGGCGCGCGCTGCACCGATTGCCCCGCCTCCATGGCTGTCTGGAGGCAGCGCTGGAGGTCGCTCGACCATACCTGTAGCGGCTTGAACCTTTGCCGCACGGCAACGCCCGCGAGCCGGGCCTGGTGCAGCCCGCGCTCGTTCAGCGGCTGGTCGTTCCAGCCCTGCGAGCGCCGTTCGACGTTCCAGTCGGTCTCGCCGTGTCGAATCAGGATCAATCGAGCCAGAGGTTGTCTCCTGGTTCTAGAATTGGCAGCGGCACTTTGTGCCCTCGGTCACAATCACCGGCCGAACCATCGATTTACCAATTCGCCCCCGGTCGTGGAGTATGTTTTGACCGACGCAATCATTCGTGCTGTGAACGTCGATAAGATCTACCGGTCGACGGCGACGCCGGTGCACGCGCTGAAGAGCGTTTCGCTCGAGGTGGTGCGGGGCGAGATGGTGGCCGTCATGGGCCCGTCGGGATGCGGTAAGACGACCCTCCTCAACTGTCTCTCGGGACTCGACTCGATCGACAGGGGCGAGGTCCTCATCGACGGCGAACTACTGGGCGGGCTCAGCGACGACGAGCTCAGCGACTACCGTGCGCGCCGCATGGGATTCGTGTTCCAGACGTTCAACCTCCTACCGGTGCTGAGCGCGGTCGAGAACGTCGAACTGCCGCTCTTGCTTGCAGGCGTGCCGACCGGCAGGGCGAGGACCGGCGCCACGGAACGGCTTGCGCTCGTTGGTCTTGCCGATCGCCTCGACCACACCCCGGCAGAGCTGTCGGTCGGGCAGCGCCAGCGGGTCGCGATCGCGCGGTCGCTTGCGAACGATCCGGCGATCGTCTGGGCGGATGAACCGACGGGGAACCTCGACTCGGAGAACGAACGTGAGGTGATGGACCTGCTGACACGTCTGAACCGGGACCGTGGTCAGACGTTCGTGATCGTGACGCACTCCGAAGTTGTAGGCGCAAGGGCGCACCGCGTCATCCGCATGCGTGACGGCGTGATCGAGGATCACGGCTCGTCCGGCGATTGATCGCGATGCAGGAGTTATTCGGCCTTCCGATGTCGGGACTGGTGATCGGGCTTTCGGTTGTCCTTGGCCTGACCGCCTGCGGAGTGCTGCTGCTCGCGTGGCGAAGCCCGGTCCTCGTGAAGATGGGCGTCAGGAACATCCCGCGTCGTCGTCCGCAGTCGGTGCTGATCGTGCTAGGGCTCATGCTGAGCGCAACGATCATCGCCGCTTCCCTGGGCGTCGGCGACATCGTGAACTACTCGATCGAGAAGGAAGCGGTCCTCGCGCTCGGCCATACGGATGAGGTCGTGCGATCGCGGGATTTCAGGGTGTTCGGGACCGACTATTTCCCGTATGACCGGTTCCTTGATGTCGAGCGAGCGTTCGCTGGCGATCCTCGGCTCGACGGCATCATGCCGGAGGTGAGAGAACTCGCCCCGGTCGTGAACACGCGCACGACCCGGACGGAGTCCCGCATGACTCTTTCCGGTCTCGAGGCGGACCGCCTGGCGGGTTTCGGCCGCACCATCGCCATCGATGGCCCGACGGTCGAACCAGGGGCCCTCGGGCCGGACGAAGCGCTGATCAACGAGTCCGCGGCCGAGGAGCTGGAGGCGGTCGCGGGCGACCGTCTAACGATCGTCACCCAGCGCGGGCGATTCGACGTGACCGTCGGCGCGGTGATCGAAGACGGCGGCATCGCCGGCTCTCGTTCCCGCATGCTCGTTCCGATCGGATACGCCCAGCGGATATTCGGCCACGACGGCGAGATCAACCGCATCAATCTGTCGAACCGGGGCGACGAACGAAGCGGCGCGGCACTTTCCGAAGAGATCACGAGTGAGGTAAGGCTGCTTTTCGCAGACCCCGAGGTCGCAGGCCAGATGCAGTCGTTTCTGGCCGACGACAGGAACCGGAGGGCACTTCAGGCCTACGCCGCATCGGCGCCGGCCGGGCCGCTTCGCGATCGGCTTCTGAAACTGCTCGACCATGCCGGGTCGGCCGCGCCGCCTCCCGAATTCAGGTCGCTGCTGGCGGACCCCGAGGTGGCCGTGGCGGTGGCCCTGGCGATTGAACAGGACGGGCGCCAGGGCGACGCAATAGCGTTCTCGACCCAGGCGGCTGCGATTCGCCTGCTGACCGTGGACCAGATCAAGGCCAACGGCCTGGATCAAGCCCAGCGCGTGAGCGATGGCGTGACCAGGCTTTTCCTGATATTCGGCTCATTCTCGATCATCGTTGGCATGCTGCTGATATTCCTGATCTTCGTGCTCCTCGCGACCGCGCGACGTACAGAAATGGGCATCACGAGGGCCGTTGGCGCACGGCGGCGTCAGCTGGTGCAGGTGTTCGTGTTCGAGGGAGTCCTGTACGCGATCGGCGCTTCCGCAGTCGGAACCATGCTGGGCGTGCTCGCCAGCATGCTCCTGGTCGAATTCATTCCGCAGAGCGACCAGATCGGGTTCACCGTGGTAAGGCACGTCGAACCGCGCAGCGTCGCGGTCGCGTTTTGCCTGGGTCTGGTGCTGACGGTGGCGACTGTGGCCGTTTCGGCCTACCGCGTAAGCCGGCTCAACGTGGTGGCTGCCATCCGTGGAGTGGAGGAGGAACACGCGGCAACGAGCGCCGCCGGCATGGGGCAGCGCGCCTCGCGATTCGTGGCGAGACTGGTAAGGCAGGGCTGGCCACTGGTCGGGGCGGGCACGTTCCTGATGGTCCGCGGCTCCATGACCGCAAGTGCGTTCGGCGTTCGCGCCGGATTCATGTTGGCTGCGATTGGCCTTGCATTGATGCTTCGCTGGATCCTCGAACGGGCGGGGATTTTCAGCGCGGCCGGCCGGCAGAGGGTTGCCGTTACCTTCGCCAGCGCGCTGCTGCTCGGCTTCTGGAGCCTGCCCTTCCAGGTGCTTTTCGAGATCTTCGGCGACCTCGAAGGCGGCACGGAGTTGTTCGTCCTCTCCGGCGTGACGATGGTCACGGCCGCCGTCGCCGCGGTGATGTACAACGCGCAGGCCTTCGTCTGGATCGTGAATCGAACATTAGGGAGGATCGGCCGCCTCGCGCCGGTCCTCAAGACCGCAATCGCCTACCCGATGGCCGCCCGCTTCCGGACCGGACTCACACTGGCCATGTTTGCGCTGATCATATTCACGCTCATGGTGATCGCGATCCTCACCAACACGAGCCAGCTCGCACTCGAACACCAGGAGCGGGTGACCGGCGGCTACGAGATCACCGCCTCGGTGCCAGTGGACCTGCCCATACCGGACATCGAGGCGGCGGTTGCCGGCGTGCCTGGCGTCGACCGGAGTGATTTCGAGTCGATAGCGGCGTCGATCAACGTCCCGGCCCGAGCAAGGCAGGCCGGCATCGACGATCGAACGTGGCAGCCGATCTCGGTGCGGGCGGTCGACGATTCGTTTCTGGCATCCAATCTGCTGCAGATGGCGCACTACGATCCCGCCTACGGGTCGACGGCCAGAGAGATCTGGCAGGCCCTGCGCGCGGACCCCGGACTTGCGGTACTCAATTCCGCGGCGTTGCCGGCTCGATTCCGCCAGGAAATCGAGGTGCGGGGCCAACGCTTCACGGCCTCGGGCCTGGTCCAGGAAGACCCCGTGCCGATGAAGGCGTTCGTCGTAGAGCTAACAGACCCGGCAGGCGGCAAGCCCCCGATCAGACGCACCATCATCGGCGTGACGGACCAGCTTGCCGACCTCATGGG
>JACPRT010000129.1 GCA_016189845.1 Chloroflexota bacterium
CAAGGAGATGCTGCGAGACATCGCCATCCTGACCGGCGGCCAGGTGATCTCTGAAGAGGTCGGCCGCAAGCTCGACGCCACCGAGGTCAAAGACCTTGGACGCGCCAAGCGGATCGTTGCCGACAAGGACAACACCACCCTCGTCGAGGGCGCAGGCAAAGCCGTGGAGATCAAGGGCCGCATCGAGCAGATCAAGGCGCAGATCGAGGAGACCACCTCCGACTACGACCGCGAGAAGCTGCAGGAACGCATGGCCAAGCTCTCCGGCGGAGTCGCGATCATCAAGGTCGGCGCTGCGACCGAGATCGAGCTGAAGGAGAAGAAGCAACGGACCGAGGACGCGCTCGAGGCGACCCGCTCAGCGGTCGAAGAAGGCATCGTCCCGGGTGGCGGCACGATCCTGATCCGCGCCTCCGAAGCGCTGAAGAAGGTCAAGGCCGATGAAGAGGACGTCGCCACTGGCGTCAGGATCCTCCAGAAGGCCTTGACCGAGCCAATCCGCGTAATCGCGAGCAACTCGGGCCAGGAGGGCGCCGTGGTGCTCGCAAAGGTCGCTGCTGGCAAGGGCACCTACGGTTATGACGCCCAGAACGACAAGTGGGGCGACATGATCGAGATGGGCATCATCGACCCTGCCAAGGTCACCCGCGCGGCGGTTGAGAATGCGGTGTCGGTCGCAGGCATGATCCTGACCACCGAATCGCTGATCACCGACAAGAGGGAGCCCGAGAAGGGCATGGGAATGCCTGCCGGTGGCCCGCCAGGCGGTGGGATGGACTTCTAAGGAAGTCCGGGCCCAACGCCAACAGGAACTTCAAGAGGCCCCCCGGCGAACCGGGGGGCCTCTGCATTTGCGGGAAATGTCACCCCGGACTCGTGTAATGCGCCCATGTGAGATCGACGGGCGCCGTTGCTACAATCCAAAGCAGATTCGAACGGGCACGAATCGTCTACTCGCACGCCCCCGAGGCCTGGGCATTTGCCACGTTCATTTCGCTTCGTTCACGCCGCGGACCTTCATATAGATAGCCGATTCGTCGCATGGTCCGGCGCGCCGGAAGTCGTCCGCCAGACCCTCCTCGAATCGACGCATCGGGCGTTTCGCAACCTCATCGACCTCTGCATCAGGCGGGAAGCCGCGTTCCTCGTCGTTGCCGGGGACGTGTTCGACAGCAGCGACCGTGGAGTACGGGCCCAGCTTCGCTTTCGCGACGGCCTGGCCGAACTGGCCGGCCGCGGCATCCCCAGCTTCGTCGTCCATGGCAATCATGACCCCCTCGACGGCTGGATCAACTCGATCTCGTTCCCGCCGGAGGTGAAGGTCTTCGGGCCGGCGCCCGAATGGGCGATCGCCATGTCGGGTGGCGCGCCGGTCGCCCAGATCCAGGGCGTGAGCTATGCCACCCAGGAGACTCGCTCCAACCTGGCCGGTCGTTTCACCGAGCCCAACGAGGCCGGCCTGTTCAGCATCGGCCTTCTCCATGGCAACCTCGGCGGGAATCCCGACCACGCGAACTATGCGCCGTGCACCACATCCGACCTGGAAGCGCCGGGCATCGACTACTGGGCGCTGGGCCACATCCATCGGCGGCAGGTGATTCGCGAGTTCGCCCCGGCGATCGTCTACCCCGGCAACACGCAGGGGCGGGACATCGGTGAGCCGGGGCCCCGCGGCTGCTATGTGGTCGACGTCGACGAATCACGCTATGCGAAGCCGGAGTTTGCACCCCTGGACGTCGTACGCTGGGCGCGTACCGACATTCGCGTCGACGACGCCAACTCCCTCGACGATGTCATCGGCGCGATCGAACGTCATCTTCGGGAGCTGAAGGCCGGATGCGAGGGAAGGTCGCTGGTCTGCCGGGCCGTGTTGACGGGGAACGGGCCGATACATGCCGAACTCGCCCGCGGCGACGCGGTCGGCCAGCTGCTGTCCCATATTCGCGACGCGTTTGTACCTGACGAACCGTGGGTATGGCTGGACTCCCTCGAGGACCTGACGCTCCCCGACCTCGACATCGACCGCAGGGCAAGCGAATCGGATTTTCTCGGTCTGTTGCTTTCACGCGCCAACTCGGCGATCGCGGACGGCGCGCAGATGGCGGAGATCGAGCAAAAACTCAACGCCGCACTGCGGACGAATCGCGATCGCGACTGGGCGGATGCTCTGACGGCCGCGGAGGTGACGGCCCTCCTGGACCGCGTCAGGTGGCTGGTTGCCGAGCGGTTGGAATGGCAGGACCGCTGAGCACATGCGTGTCCTGAAGATCCAGATCGAAGGGTTCGGCCCGCTCGTCAAGCGCGAGATCGGCCCCCTGGGCCCGCGCGTGAACGTGGTTGTCGGATCGAACGAAACCGGCAAGTCGGCCCTGAGGGCGTTCATCAGGACCGTGCTGATGGGATTCCCGCGC
>JACPRT010000119.1 GCA_016189845.1 Chloroflexota bacterium
CTCATCACACGGATGGTCTATCCGGTGCCGCCAAAGGGCGGCGCAGGGCTGGGCGTGCACATCACTCCGACCGTCGACGGCAACATCCTCCTGGGGCCCACGGCGGCTTACATCAGAAGCAAGATCGACACCCGGACGACCGCAGAGGTCAGGCGCGAATTGCTCGTGGAAGCTGCGCAGCTATTGCCGGGTATCTCCGCCGCAGATGTCATCACCGCCTACTCGGGGGTCCGACCGAAGCTTGTTTCTCGAACACGGGGCGGTTTCGCCGACTTCGTGATCGAGGAGGCGCCCGAGACGCCAGGAATGATGCACCTCGTCGGCATCGAGTCGCCCGGCCTTACCGCAGCCCCGGCGCTCGGAGTCCACGTCGCAAAATGGGTGCTCGAGCGAATCCCACGCGCGCGTAGGGATTCGATTCGGGATGGCAAACGGGCGCCCGTGCGCTTCAGGGAACTGGGCCTGGAAGAGCGAGCGGCGCTGATCGAAGCCGACCCCGACTACGGCCGCATCGTATGCCGCTGCGAGCTCGTCACAGAACGGGAGATTCTGGACGCCATCAGGAACCCGCTGCACGCACGTTCGCTCACGTCACTCAAGTACCGCTCCCGGGCGATGATGGGCCGCTGCCAGGGCGGGTTCTGCGGGCCTCGCATCGTCGACATCCTGGTCGAGAACGGGATCGACCCCGCGTCCATCAGCCTCCGCGGCGGCCGATCGTGGATGTTCATCGGCAGCAGCCGCGACGTGCTGCGGCGGGCGAATGGGGATGCAGCCAGGGCAGGCAAGAGTCTGGTCCGTGTACCCAGCGAGGCGGTAACACAGTGATTCGCACGGAACGGATCGACGTGGCGGTGATAGGCGGCGGGCCGGCGGGAATGGCGGCCGCAAGCGCGAGCAGGCAGGCGGGCGCGGCGCGGGTCGTGCTAATTGAACGGGACCCACGCCTCGGCGGGATCCTGAATCAGTGCATCCACGACGGTTTTGGGACCAAGGTGTTTAAGGAGGCTCTCACCGGCCCCGAGTTCGCGGGCATTTATGCCCGCAAGCTGAAGGAATCGGGGGTCGAGACCTGGCTGGAATCGACCGTAATCGGTTTTTCACCTGACCGCGTGCTGACCATCTGCTCTAGGAAAGGGATCACGCGCCTCGAAACCGGGGCGGTCGTCCTCGCAATGGGCTGCCGCGAGCGGTCCAGGGGGGCGATCGGTATCTCCGGGACGCGCCCCGCGGGCATATACACCGCCGGAGCTGTGCAGGCCTACATGAACCTGCGGAATATAGCGGTGGGCCGCCGTTTCGTGATCCTGGGCTCGGGCGACGTGGGCCTCATCATGGCCCGCCGGCTGTCCCTCGAAGGCGCCGAAGTAGTCTGCGTCGCGGAGATCCTCCCGTACCCGAGCGGGCTGGCGCGCAACGTCGTCCAGTGCCTGGAGGACTTTGGGATCCCGCTTTACCTCAACACGACGGTCGTAGAAATCCACGGGAACAGCCGAGTAACGGGCGTGACACTCGCGGAAGTGGAACCCGGCGGGAAGATGAAACGTGGGTCTCGAAGGCGGGTCGTGTGCGACACTCTCATGCTCTCCGTCGGCCTGATCCCCGAGAACGAACTGTCGGCCAGGGCTGGCGTGAAGCTCAGTCCAGTCACCCGTGGACCCGTGGTCGACGACTCATTCCAGACGTCGATCCCTGGCGTCTTTGCGTGCGGTAACGTCCTGCAGGTCCACGACCTCGTCGACTACGCCACCCTCGAGGCCGAGAAGGCCGGGCAGAGCGCGGCCCGGTATTCGCAAGCCCAGGTACTGCCTGCGGCGAATATTCCGGTCGAGGCGGGCGCAGGCATCCGGTACGTGCTACCTGCGCTCGTGAGCGGTCAGGAAGCGGTCGACTTCACCATGCGGGTCACCGCGCCGTCGCGTGAGCGTGCGATCGTCTTCACCGACGGGACGAAGGAAATAAGGCGGCTGCAGCAGCAAGTGCTCGCGCCCGCCGCAATGGCCAGGGTCCGCCTGAACCGCGGACGGTTCGATGGCGCGAAGAAATTGGTCGTGGAGGTGGCCGATTGAAGGCGATCATCACGTGCGTCGTGTGCCCGGTCAGCTGCCCGGTGGAGGTCGAATACCACGAACACGAGATCCTGAGTATCGACCGCAACCAGTGCAAGCTCGCCCTCGAGTATGTCCGCAACGAGATGTTTGATCCCCGTCGCACCGTGACGACCAGCGTCGAGGTCGAAGGCGGCGCGATGCCGCTGGTGAGCGTCAAAACCGACCGCTCGATCCCGAAGACTCAAGTCGCCGCGGCCATGAAGGCCATCTGCACAGTCCGCGTGAAGCCTCCGGTACGCACAGGCGATGTGATCGTCGCAAACCTGCTCGGCACAGGGGCGAACGTCGTTGCGACCAGGGACGTGGACCCGGCGGCGACGGGTGCAGGTTGAAGGGGCCACCGATGTCCTACGCAAAAGTGATTGTTCCGCTCGACGGTTCCGAGCTATCGGAGTCCGCCCTCCCGCTCGCATGCGCGGTCGGAAGGGCCAGCCACGCGGAGGTCCTGCTCGTCAGAGTGGGCGCTGCCGGTGTGGCAACGACCGGCCTCTCGGCTGCGCTGGCCGGGCCCGTCAGAGGGCCCGTACGGTCGATGCCCGGGCCGGCCGATGCGCCAGCGCTTCGTGCCGGTGACCGACCGGCCGGACTGGCGGAAGAGCGGCGGTATCTGGGGCGGGTCGCGGCCAGCCTTGTCCATGCCGGGGCACAGGTGTCGCTCGAGGCCGTTGCCGGAGACCCGCCAGAAGAGATCCTGGGCTTGGCCAGACGCGAGCACGCCGACCTTATCGTGATGGCGACGCACGGACGCTCGGGACTTGCACGCAGCGTCCTGGGGTCGGTGACGGACCGCGTCGCGCTGCATTCGACCGTGCCGGTGCTGGCAGTGAGGCCATACAGTGCGCCTGCGCAGCGCCCCGATAACAGCGGGGTCATCGTCCGGACGGTGCTGGTACCGCTCGACCAGTCGGAGCTGTCAGAGAGCGCGATCCCACATGCTGTGGCCATCGCGGGCATTTTCCAGGCCTGGATCACTCTCGTGACAGTCGTGAAGCCGGGGGCTGGGCCCTCGCAGGCCGATGCCGCGAAGCAATACCTGATGGCGATCGCGGCAAGGACCGGCATTCCTGAATCCCGGGTCAGCATCGTGGTAAACACTGGGGACCCGGCGTCCGAGATTCCGCTGCAGTTGAAGCTCCTCCCGCACGCGATGGTCGTGATGACCACACGCGGTGCTTCCGGGCTCAAGCGCTGGATCAGAGGCAGCGTCACGGACGCCGTCATACGCGACGGCCTGGTGCCGACCATGGTCGTGCCGCCGGTCGCCCCGCTGCTTGGCCCCGCGATCCATTAAGCGCCATCCTCACAAAGTCCTCACGCCCGGTACTCCCTGCTCACGCCGTCCTCACCGGTGCGCACCTAGGCTTCTGGTACAGCCGAGGCCGGTCGGCCGTGGTTACGACCGAACCGACCTGAACAAGTGGCGGATCAGGAATTCGGAGCTGCAAGGAGATTCACCATGAAACCGATCGGCCTTGGCCTGCCACAGCTACTCGTCCTGGCGCTCCCTGCCGCGGTCGGAGGCATGGTGATGGCCCTGCTCATCCAGGGCGCTGAAACCGCCCGGTACGCGGCCGCGGTCGGCGTCGTCGTGGGTCTCACCTACGGCATCGTCGTTCCCGCCCTTGCAGCCGAAATCATCGCCGAGGCCAGAGCGGTCCATGCGGCGCTGCGTGCGCGGGCTCAAGCGTTGGGCATCATGCTGTCGAATCGTATGGACATTCGTGGCCGCCGTACCGCGGTGACGGTGGTGGGCGCGGTGGGGACGTGTCCCCTCGGCTTCAAGCCAGGGGATCGAAGGCTGGTCTCATCGGAAGGCAGGCTCGATCGGCCCTTGTGCCATCCCGCGGTCGCTGGCATAACGAACCGTCACCTCAGGCCAGGTCCAAACGGCGGTGGGAACGCACACTGTGTCTGCCCGATCGGCGGCCAGATGCTCACGCTTAAAGTGCAATAGGCATGAGTCTGTTGCTCGCCGCGACCAAGGCATCGCGC
>JACPRT010000121.1 GCA_016189845.1 Chloroflexota bacterium
GGTGAGCACCGATATCGCAGCCGCGCCGGCCTCGCAGTAGACGTCCGCCTGCAGGACCGGGTCCAGGTCGAGTTGCAGCTCGCCACCCGAAGGGGATGCCCGCTTCATCTCCGCGATCAGGGCGACCCCGGGCCGTCGCAGCGCGCCCGAAAACTTCAGCGGCGGAGGCATGTCGGCGATCCGGGCCCGAAGCTCCCCAAGGGGCACGTCGCTCTTTTGCCTCGCAACCACGTATTCCTTGACCGCGACGATACGGTCGAGGACCGTGCCGGTGCGAGGATTCGCGCCGCTCATGAGAGCTTTTGGCTCAGCGTGACCAGCGCTTCGAGCCTGGCACGGGCCGCGCCAGAATCGATCGATTTCATCGCCAGGTCGGCGCCCTCCTGAAAGCTGCTCGCCCGTCCCCCTGCGACCAGCGCCGCCGCTGCGTTCACGACGACCGCGGTCCGCTGCGACCGGTCCGGGCCCGGCGGGTGGTTGTGCCCGCCGCCCTTCCCGGCCAGGACCGATCTTAGGATGGCGGCCGACTGCTCGACATTGACGGCGCCCAGGTGTTCTGGCGACCCGTCGGGCAGGCCGAACGCCGCCGCGTCGGCATGCCGCCTCTTGACCTCGCCGTCCTTCACCTGCCACACGGTCGACGTGCCCCGGACGGCGATCTCGTCGGAACCGTCCGCGCCGTGAACGATGAAGGCATGGTCGGTGCCGAGGATCGCGAGCGCCCGCGCAACCTTGTCCGCGAGCGCCTCTTCTGCGATTCCGATCAGCTGTGTACGGGCCCCGGCGGGGTTCGTCAGCGGACCCAGGATGTTGAACACCGTTCGGATGCCGATCTCGCGCCGCACGGGCCCGACGAACTTCATGGCCGGGTGGAATGCCTGAGCGAACATGAAGCCGATTCCGGCCTCGGCCAGGCAACGCTGCACACCTTCGGGGCTCAGGCCGATCTTGACTCCCAGATGCTCGAGCACGTCGGCGCTGCCCGAGGCGCTCGAAGCCGCGCGATTGCCGTGCTTAGCCACCGGCAGGCCGGCCCCAGCGACCACGAACGCCGCCGCGGTCGAGATGTTGAACGTCCTCCGGCCGTCGCCGCCTGTCCCGCACGTGTCCACGAGCGGGCCCTTGAATTCCACGTGGAGCGATTTCTCGCGCATGACGCGCGCCATTCCTGCGATCTCTTCGGGCGTTTCGCCCTTCATCCGCAGGCCGGTCAGGAATGCCCCGACCTGCGCCGGGGTGGCCTCGCCGTTCATGAGTTGCGTCATGGCCGCCGAAGATTCCTCGGCCGTGAGGTTCCGTCCGCCTACGACCGCCTGAATGGCTTCCTTGATCGAGAATGCCATGTATCGCCTACATCTTCAGAAAATTCGCCAGCAGCGCCTTGCCCGGCTCGGTCATGATCGACTCCGGGTGGAACTGCACCCCTTCGACCCTCAGCCTGCGATGCCGCACTCCCATGATGATGCCGTTGTCGGTCCGTGCGCTGACCTCGAGCTCCTTCGGCACACGGTCGGGCCGTATCGCAAGCGAATGGTATCGGACCGCCTCGAACGGATTGGGCAGGGCGGCAAACACCCCTTGCCCGTCGTGGCGGATCAACGACGTCTTGCCATGTCTGATTTCGCCCGCGCTCTCGACCACCCCGCCATAGGCGACGCCGATGCACTGATGGCCCAAGCACACGCCGAGGACCGGTACCTTCTCGCCGAAATGGCGGATCGCCTGGACCGATACGCCTGCGTTCTGCGGCGACGACGGCCCCGGCGAAACGACGACCCGCTCGGGGTTCATAAGTGACAGGTCTTCCACGGTCGCCTTGTCGTTTCGGACGACTTCGACCTCGGCGCCGAGCTCGCTCAGGTACTGGTAGAGGTTGTATGTGAAGCTGTCGTAGTTGTCGATCAGAAGCAGCATCGCGATCCCCCTACCGCCCCGCCGCGGCTTCGGCCTCTTCGATCGCACGGAGAGGCGCACGCATCTTGTGGAGGGACTCCTGGTACTCGCCTTCCGGCGTGCTGTCGGCCACGACTCCGCCGCCGGCCTGCATGTGGGCCACACCGTCCTTCATGACGATCGTCCGAATCGCGATCGCCGTCTCCATGTTGCCGGTGTAGCTGAAGAAACCGACACCTCCGGCGTACGGACCCCGCTTGTCGGGTTCCATCTCGGCGATCAGTTCCATCGCTCGCACTTTTGGTGCGCCTGAAACCGTGCCCGCGGGAAAGCCAGCCCGGAGGGCGTCGTAGGCGTCGAACTCGGGCCGGAGCTTGCCGGTCACGTGGGATACCAGGTGCATAACGTGCGAGTAGCGTTCGACATCCATCCGTTGCTCGACCTTCACGCTGCCCGGGAGGCTCACGCGGCCCACGTCATTCCTGCCCAGGTCGAGGAGCATGACGTGCTCTGCCCTCTCCTTCTCGTCGGTGCGCAGCTCCTTCTCCAGCCTCGCATCATCCTCGGGAGTGGCCCCACGTGGGCGGGTGCCGGCAATCGGGTGGACGGCGACCTGGCCATCGACCGCCTTGACGAGCAGCTCGGGAGACGCCCCGATGATCTGAAAGCCGTCGAGTTCCAGGTAGAACATGTACGGCGACGGGTTGACGGCCCGCAACGACCGGTAGACGTCGAACGGTCCCACGAACGTGGGGCGTTCCAAGCGCTGCGATAGCACGACCTGGATGACCTCGCCCTCAAAAATCGCCCGCTTGCCGGCCTCGATCATCCGCTCGTACGTCGCGCGGCTCATGTTGGGCTTCGCCGATTCAAACCCCGACGCCCTGCTCCGCGGCGCCGCGCCGTAATCGGCCGCCCCCAGGGGCGAGACCACCTCGATGCGCCGCGGATCGGGCCGGCGCCTGGCCCTGTCAGGAAGCGGTCCGTCCAGCCGCTCGACCAGGGCCTCGACCCGTTCTACCGCGCCGTCGTAGGCACGTCGGGCGTTTCCGTTCACCTCGGCATGCGTGACCACCGAAATGCTGTGCTTCACGTGGTCGAAAACGAGCAGGCCGTCGGTCCTCATGAACACGGATTCGGGCGTCCCGACGCTCGCGCCCTTGAGCTGAGGCACCCGCGGCTCGAAGTGACGGACGGCGTCGTAGGACAGGAACCCGACCGCGCCGCCGTGGAACAGCGACGGCAACCCGGGCACTCGCCCGTACCGGAACTTCGTCATGCGCGTGCGCAGGAGATCAAGCGGATCGACCGCGCCGTCGGGCTCGCCGGGGCCGGTGCGGATCACCTCCGAAGGCTCAGCGCCGATGAAGCTGAAACGGGCGACCTGCTCTCCGCCCTCCACCGACTCCAGCAGGAATGAATAGGGCCCGCGTGCGGTCTTCAGGTACGCGGAAACCGGGGTCTCGAGGTCGGCCGAAATAGTCCGGTAGACGGGGATCAGGTTCGCGGATTTGGTCTGGGACTCGAATTCCTGGAAGTTTGGCGTGTACATGGGATTCCTCGTCGTCGTATCGCTGGTTGATCCTGCAAGGTGAAACGGCGCGCCGGTTCAGCGCGCCCAGGGCCAGTACCAGTGGATGCTGCGACGATCGATTCTGCGCACCAGCGGAGGCGTCATCGTCATTCCCACACGGTGGTGTAGCTGTCGATCCGCATGGCCGCTCGCACCTCACGCATCGTCTCCGCCGCGATCTTTCGGGTCCGCCGGGTGCCCTCCATCAGCGCGTCCTCGACGAGCTGCGGCTTGGCGGCGTATTCGTCACGCCTTGTGCGGATCGGGGCCAGGAAACGATTCAGGGCTTCGACGAGCGCCTTCTTCACTTCGACGTCGCCAACCTTGCCGGCCACGTACCGGGCCTTGAAGTCTGCAACCTGGGCAGTGTCCTGGTTGAACGCGTCGTGGTACTCGAACAGCGGGTTGCCCTCGACGTGTCCGGGATCGGAAGCCCGCAACCGTGTCGGGTCGGTGTACATCGACATGACCTTGCGCTTGACCGTGTCGGCATCGTCGGACAGGGCGATCACATTTCCCTTGCTCTTGCTCATCTTGGCCGAACCGTCGGTGCCCCTCAGCCGGGGTATCCGGCCGATCAGCGTGTCGGGCTCCGGAAAGACCTCCGCGAACATGCGATTGAACTTGCGGGCGATCTCGCGCGTCATCTCGACGTGGGGCGCCTGGTCGTCGCCGACCGGCACCAGGTGGGCCTTCGGAAGCAGGATGTCGGCGACCTGGCTCATCGGGTAGTTGAAGAACCCGACCGACCTGCGCTCCACGGGAAGCGCGTCCAGCTCTGACTTCAAAGTGGGATTGCGTTCGAGCATGCCCAGGGGCGTGATGAAGCTCAGCAGCATCGTCAGCTCTGCATGTTCGGGGACATAGCTCTGGATCACGAACGCAGACCGGTCCGGGTCGAGCCCGACCGCGAGCCAATCGAGCGTCACCTCCCTGACCGACTCACGGATCAGGTCGATCTCATGGAAGTGGTCGCCGAGCGCCTGGTAGTCGGCGATCAGGAAGAAGCACTCGTACTGGTCCTGCAGCCGGAGCCAGTTTTCGAGCGCGCCCACGTAGTGGCCGAGGTGGAGCGCGCCCGTTGGCCGGATCCCGGTGAGGATCCGCTTTATGGTGATCCCTGATCCAACCGATTCAGTCAATGTCCATCTCCTGCGCGGCGCCGAGAAAAGTCTCCCGGAAAACAAAGAACCTCGCCCGTTAGGGGCGAGGTTTCTCGCGGTGCCACCCTGCTTATCCCTCCCGACCGCAATCAGGAGGGACATCTCTTGTCGGGCACGCCCCCGATATCATCGAGGGGAGGCCCTGGGCTTCGATAACGGTGCCCTCTCCGGCTCCGGCTATTTGTCCCCACTAGACACTGGGGGCGTTCGCCGGGCGGCTCACGGGTCCATTCAGTCAGGTCCGAAAGTACCGGGATCTCACCGTCCCCGGCTCTCTGATCTTCGTGACCGAACTTACTTTTCCCGATCACAGCCGTTAGCTATGAACTCCTGACGAGTATAGCAAAACACCGGAACAAAGCCGCCCCTGCCGGCGTCATTACTTCGATGGCAAGTTTTTCCATGGCAGTAAGAGGACGGATCCAATGAACTCGATACGGTTTCGCATGGTAGCGGCAGGCCTGGCCAGCGTGGCCGTCCTGTCGCTCGCGTGCGGCAGCGAAGACGTGATGACGCCGACTCCGGGTGGTCCGGGATCGGCGACGCCGGTCGGAGGCCAGTCCGGCATCATCTCCGGGTACGACGCGGTGTATTTCAGCTTGCGCACCGCCGGCGGCCAGGTCGAGAAGGGCGACGAACCGACTGGGAAGGAAGCGCTCTTCTCCGTCAAGGGTCGGAGCATACGAATGAATGGCCAGGGCGTGCTGGTCTACGAGTACCAGGGCGTGTCGGCGGCGGAGGACGAGGCGGGACGCATTTCGCCGGATGGTTCCGAAATTCGGAGCCCCGAAGGCAGGATCTCGCACGTCGACTGGGTCGCCTACCGCCAGGCGAATACGATCGTGCTCTACGTCGGCAACGACCCGGCCGTGCTGGGCATCCTCGGCAAGGCCCTCGGCGAACCGTTCGCGGGCGGCGGCAAGGAGTCCGAGCCCGCAACAGCGACACCACCAACTCCTGCGCCCGGTTCGACGCCTATGAAGTCCGTCGCGAGGGCGATACCGTGAGAGTTGCAGTCAACAACCGTGTCCCGAGCGGCGCGGTCGCGTGCGCTCAGGTGTACGGCACGGTTGAGAACTCGATTGCCATAGGGAACGGCAACGATTTCGAAAAGGGACGCTTGATAACAGTCCTGGTGAACGACAAGAAGACGACGTTCGTGGCGCAGTAGCCCTTATAATTGGCCTTCGCCGGAATTCGTAACGGCCCCCTCGCTAGCCAGGGTGACCGATGGCCAACCCATCAAGCACAGAATCCCTTGAGTCGCTGCGCGGCCGCGCGCTGGTCGAACTGAGGTCGGCGTCTGCGGAAGAGCTTGACGCGTGGCGCTCAAAATACCTGGGTCGGCGGGGCGCGGTCACCCAGCTCCTGCGGGGGATCGCCGAGATGCCGGTCGAAGAGCGCCGTCGATTCGGCGCGGCAGCGAATCTCCTGCGGGAGGAGATGGAAGTTGCGCTTGCGAACAGGCAGGCGCCGGTCGCCGGCCGCGCCCGCATCGACGTCAGCCTCCCCGGTCGCCGCCCTCAAACAGGCAGACTGCATCCGACCACCTGGACCATCCGTGACATCACGGCGGCCTTCGGAGCGATGGGTTTCCAGGTCGTCGAGGGGCCGGAGGTGGAGTACGACCACTACAACTTCACCGCGCTGAACATCCCGCAGGACCACCCGGCCAGGGACATGTGGGACACGCTGTGGATCGACCGCATCGACGCCGACGGTAAGCGCCGCGTCCTGCTTCGGACCCATACGTCGCCAATGCAGGCCAGGGTGATGGAAACCTCCAGGCCCCCCGTGCGGGTCGTAGTACCGGGCCGGTGCTACCGGTACGAGGCCACAGACGCCACTCACGAGTGGCATTTCCACCAGGTCGAGGGCCTGGCGGTCGCCGAAGGCATCACGTTTGCCGACCTGAAGGGCACCCTGTACGAGTTCGCCCGTCGCATCTTCGGTTCGGACCGCAAGGTCAGGTTTCGCTGCGACTACTTTCCGTTCGTCGAACCCGGGGTCGACATGGCCATCGACTGGAAGGGCCAGTGGCTCGAGATCATGGGCGCGGGCATGGTGCACCCGCGAGTGCTCGCCGGGGTGGGCTACGATCCCGAAAAGTACACGGGGTTCGCCTTCGGCATCGGGGTCGAGCGCGTTGCCATCCTCCGCCATGGCATCGACGACATCCGGCAATTCGCCGCCAACGATCTTCGGTTCCTGAGCCAGTTCTAGGCCCATGCGCATCCCCGTTTCCTGGCTCAAGGACTACGTACCGCTCGCAACCCCGATCGAAGAAGTCGCGCGTCGCCTCACCATGGCCGGGCTGGAAGTAGAGGCCATCGAACGGACCGGCGGCGACTGGCGCGGAATCGTCGTCGGTCACGTCCAGGCCGTCCGGCCGCACCCGAACGCGGACCGGCTCCGCCTGGTAACCGTAGACACGGGGAAGGAGACCGTCGAGGTCGTGTGCGGCGCGCCGAACGTGGCCGAAGGCCAGAAGATCGCATACGCGGCGGTCGGGGCGACGCTCGTCGATGGCCACACCGGAAAGCCTGCGCAGCTGAAGCCGGCCCGGATCAGAGGCGTCGTCTCAAACGGCATGGTCTGCTCCGAGCGCGAGCTCGGCATCTCGCAAGAGCACGAAGGCATCCTGGTCCTGAGCGTGGACGCGCCTATTGGCACGCCCCTGGCGGATGTCCTGGGCGACGCCATCCTCGACATCAAGGTCAGCCCGAACCGTCCCGATTGCCTGAGCCTGCTGGGAATCGCACGGGAAATCGCCGCTCTGACGGACGTCCGAGCGGTCCCACCTCCGGTCGAATATCCGGAATCCGGACCTCCGGTTGGCAGCCTCGCGCAGGTGCGGATCGACGACCCCGACCTGTGCAGACGCTATACCGCGTCGGTCATCGCCGGGATCAGGGTCGGCCCTTCGCCGCAATGGTTAGTCGACAGGCTGGGGTTACTCGGCCAGAACCCGATCAACAACGTCGTCGACGTCACCAACTACGTCATGTTGGAGATGGGCCAGCCCCTGCATGCCTTCAACCTCCGCGAGGTCCATGGCGGGACGGTGGTCGTGCGCCGCGCCACGCAGGGGGAGAAGCTCCTGACGCTGGACGGCGCAGAGCGGTCGCTCCCGGGCGACGCGCTCGTGATCGCCGATACTGAACGGCCGATCGGCCTGGCGGGCGTTATAGGCGGCCTGCGGTCCGGGATCACCGAGGCCACGACAGACATCCTCCTGGAGTCGGCAACCTTCGATGCGGCCAACAACCGCAGGACGCAAGCCGCGCTGGCGATCAAGACCGAAGCGACAGTGCGTTTCGAAAAGGGTCTGCGGCCCGAGCTGGCGGAAGTCGCGCTCAAGCGGGCGACCCGCCTCATCCACGAGGTGTGCGGTGGAACGGTGGCTGCCGGCTGGATCGATGTGTGGCCGGGAAGAGAGCAGCATGACCCTTCGGTCATGGTCACGCGCCGGAAATTGGCGCAGGTGCTTGGAGTTGAATACCCTGAACACCAGGTCGAAAAGACGCTGGCCGCTCTCGGGTGCACCGTGGCGTTCACGACCGACGGCTGGCGAATCACGCCGCCATACTGGCGGTCGGACATCACCATCCCGGAGGATGCCGCCGAGGAACTCGCCCGCGTGATCGGCTACGACACGATTCCGACGCGGGTGATCTCAGGCGAACTTCCCAGGTGGATACCCAACCCGCGGCGCGACGTTCGGGAACGCGTTCGGGATGCCCTGGTGGCCTGCGGCATGCAGGAGGTGGTCACCTATCCGCTGACGACCGAGGAGTCAATGGCGCGCGTGAGGCCTCCGGCGGGGCCAAAGCCTCTGCGAGTCGCCAATCCGATGTCCTCGGAGTTCGGGGCGCTCCGTACGACGCTTCGCGAAGGCGTGCTGCGGGCGGTCGCGCGCAACACCCACACGTGGCGAGGGCCGATCGCACTCTTCGAGTGTGCGCGTGTTTATCTGGACCAGGGTGAAGGCCTGCCGCAGGAGCGAGAAATGGCCGTCGGCGCCTTTGTTGGCCCGCGCCAGGCGACGCACTGGTCAGGTGGTGTGGCCCCGGTTTTCGATTTCTTCGATGCCAGGGGCGCCGTCGAGTCGGTTCTGGAGACGCTCGGGATCGAGGCGGAATTTGCAGCGACGGCCGAAGATGCCACGTTCGCGGCCGGCCGTTACGCTTCGGTCGCCGCGGGAGGCCGCCGGCTGGGAGTCGTCGGCGAGGTCTCGCCGGATGTGCTGGTGGCGATCGGCTGCGATGCGTCGCCGGTTGCGATGTTCGAGATCGACGTCGATGCCATCGCCGACCTGATTGCGTCGCGCCCGCGCTCCGACGTGCAGTTCAAGCCCTTCGGCCGCTATCCGGAGTCCGTGCGCGATCTCTCGATCGTGGTGGACCAGAATGTCGAAGCCGGGAAGGTACTGGCCCTCGCCAAGCGCGCCAGGCTGGTCGCGGACGCGACCGTCTTCGACGAGTACCGGGGCACGGGGCTGGCGGCCGGGAAGAAGGCGCTTGGCCTGCGGATCGTGTACCAGGCGCCAGACAGGACGCTCACTTCGGAAGAGATCGACAGGGCTCATTCGTCGATACTCCGGGGCCTGGAGCATGAATTCGGCGCGGTCCTGAGGTCGTAGCTCTCTCCTGCCGGACCGCACGTCCCGCGTACGTATACTTCACGTATGACGCAGCCGGCTCACTCCGACCGTCCCCGCCACCGTCACTACGACGCCGACATGCTGAGCGTCGAGGACGCGCTAGCCCGCATCCTTTCCCATTTCCGGGTGCTCGAGGCAGAGGAACTGCCTCTGACCGAGACGCTCGGCCAGGTCCTCGCCGAGGACGTCGTCTCGACCATCGACATCCCGCCGTTCACGAACTCGGCGATGGACGGCTATGCCGTCAGGGCGGCCGACGTAGCTGGGTCCTCCGCGGGCAGTCCGGTCCGGCTGAAGGTCGTGGGTGGAGTCGCGGCCGGCGGACTTCCCGATGTGGCCGTCGACCCGGGTACGGCGGTCCGCATCATGACGGGCGCCCCCGCGCCGGACGGCGCCGACGCGGTTGTGCCCTTCGAGGACACCGACGAGCTGGACCGTCGCAAGGCCGGCGGGCAGACGGACGTGATCGAGATACGCCACGCGGCCGCGCCAGGCGACAACCTGCGGGCTGCAGGCATGGACGTCGCAAGGGATGCCGTGGTGCTGTCCGCAGGCACCGTGATGCGCCCGGGCGAGATCGGTGTCGCGGCCTCGGTCGGCCGCCAGACGCTGCGCGTCGTCCGCCGCCCGCGAGTCGCCATCGTGGCCACGGGCGACGAGCTGCTGGAGCCCGGGGAAACGTTTCGCCCGGGCAGGATCTACAACAGCAACAGCTACTCGGTGGCGGCGCTGGTCCGCAAGTACGGGGGCGTGCCGGTCGCCCTGGGCATCGCGCGGGATACCGTCGAGTCCCTCAACGCGGTCCTGGATGAGGCGGTACGCCACGATTTCGTGATCACGTCCGCAGGTGTCTCGAAGGGCGACTACGACGTCGTGAAGGATGTCCTTGCGGGGCGTGGTCAGATCGCGCTCTGGTCGGTACGGATGCGTCCCGCGAAGCCGTTGGCGTTCGGCCTCCTCCCCGTCCCCGGCGGGCGCCCCGTGCCGTTGCTCGGCCTTCCGGGCAACCCGGTTAGCGCGGTGGTGGCCTTCGAGCAGTTCGCCCGGCCGGCGATCCTGCTCATGATGGGCAAGAAGATGCTCGGCAAGCCGACGATCGAGGCGATCATGGATGATGCGATCGTGAACCACGACGGGCGTCGCGTCTACGCCAGGGTGGTCGTCGAACGGGCGGCCGACGGCCGGTATCACGCTCACCTGACCGGCGACCAGGGGTCGAACATCCTTTCGTCGGTCGCAGCGGCCAACGGCTTCGCGATCTGCCCGGAGGACCGTGCCAGGGTCGAGGCCGGTCAGGCTGCAGCGGTTCAGATGCTAGACTGGCCCGAAGAATTCTTCTGAGCCGGGCGAGGGATCGAATGGCGAAGCGGCGCGGGAACGCCAGGACCGAGGACGCGGCGGTTGTCGAGGCGCAGGCCGACGAGCCGCGCTTCGTGATCGATTTCGATGCCATGGAGGCGGCGGGGAGGTCGGCCGTCTTCTTTGTGCGAAGCCGCATGTGCGCGGATGCGCAGAAGAAGGCCGAAGGCGCAAAGCAGCTGAAAGACTGTCTGAAGCTCATCTCGAGCGAGTGCGCCGGGAAGCCGGAGTTCATCGGCCCTTCCACGCCTCTTTCCGAGGCGGTTTTCAGGTTGATCCTTGCCGCCAACAACCGGCCGCTTTCGATCCGGGACATCCAGGATGGCCTGACCGAAGCATGGTCGAGTGTGATCTACATGAAGGACCTGTCGGAAGAGCTGCTGACCCGGCTGCTAGACAGGCCGAACTCCTACTTCATCAAGCGGACGGAACCTAGCCGTTCAGCTTGAAGAAGAGCAGCAGCAGCGACAGGCTGATCGCGATCGCCAGGATCAGGCCGAACGAAAACACGGCTCGCAACAGCCAGTGTTCGAACTTCAGGTGCATGAAGAATCCGACCACGATCACGAACTTGACCGCTGACATGGCGATCAGCAACGGGTTGACCAGCGACCGGCCGACCGGCCAGTTGAACGCCCATACTTCGAGCGCGGTGATCATCGAGAGAATAACCCCGACCATGATGTAGAAGCGGGGGGTCGGATGACGGTCGCCGCTGGAGAGCCGCACCCACCATCTGCCGACTTGATCGACCACCTTGCCCAGCGGATTCTCGTATTTCGCCGCCGGGGACGGGGTTTCCGCGTACGTTCTGGGCAACTGGAAGTACCGCTCCGAGCTCTGCCAGAAGAGCTTTTGGAACCCTCGCGGGCGGTGCCGGGGTTGCTGTGAGCCCTCAGGCATGTTCACTCCTCAGCCCACCAGGCCGTGCGGGGGGCCGTCGTTTGCGGAGATCAGATAGACCACGGTGAAGATGATGATCCAAACGATGTCGACGAAGTGCCAGTAGAGGCCGGTTATCTCGAGGTTCTCCGACTGCCGCCGCACCTCGGTGGCCGCCGCGGGCTTCGCCATCAGCAAGTACCCGCCAATGAGGAGCGCAGCTGCGCCCAGGACACCGATCACGTAGGCCGGGGCGCCGATCAGCGGCGTGATGATGTCGAGCCAGTTCGCCAGCAATGCGACGTCGACTGCGAAGAAACCGGCCACCGCGAGGACCAGCCCCAGCTTTTCGCGATTGCTGCGTGAGAAAACGAATGCCATGAGGAGCAGCATGACCACCCCGAGCGTCACGTGCGCGCCGTGGAACCCGGTCAGCGTGAAAAACGTGGTCCCGAACAGGTTCGTCCGGGGCGTCAGGCCCTCCTGGGCGAACTCGTGGAACTCGAAGACCTGGAATGACAGGAAGACCGAT
The DNA here is from genome assembly GCA_016189845.1 of Chloroflexota bacterium. Lineage (GTDB taxonomy): Bacteria > Chloroflexota > Dehalococcoidia > Lucifugimonadales > Lucifugimonadaceae > VGZT01. The sequence goes on from JACPRT010000121.1 coordinate 12,066, forward strand.
CCCAGGGCGGCGGTCATCAAAGTCCAGAACCGCCCCAGTCTCGGCATGTTTCGCTGGATGGCATTCAGGGCAAGGACCATCGCCAGGGAGCTCATCAGCAGGACGAACGTGCTGACCGAAGTGATCGGGACGTCGATGATCTCGTCCGGGAATGGCCCCTTGATGCTCTGGTTTCGATAGACGAGGTAGGTCGCGATCAGCGATCCGAAGAACATGCATTCAGAGCCCAGGAAGGTCCACATGAGGAGCTTCCGGTGCCCGAGCCCGGTCGACGTCTGTTCGGTGTGCCCGGCCGCGTCCGATGGCCCGTGTCCGGGGGTTCCGTGCGCCGCCGCGTGTGCCTGTGCCAACTCGTCTACCTCCGCGCCTGATGCGCACCAGGCGTTTCGGCGGGCTCGTTGACCGGCTCGAATGCCCAGCCGAGGGCGCTCAGGAATGCGAATCCAAAACCGACCGCCGGGAAGATCCATCGCACGATGATCGGTTCCTGTACCAGCAACATCCCTATGCCGAATGAAAGTCCTGCTGCGACGAAGATCGGGTAGTAGGACTTGTCGGGCATATGGACGGCGTGCTCTTCCGCCTGCTCACCGGCCTGTCCGGCCCCGTGACGATGACCATACTCAGGCGGGACGTCCTCCGCACCGGAAATCCGGCCGTGGCCAGGCCCGGCGCCGGCAGTTCCGTGCCCTTCCTCGTGGACCAGCTCGGGGTGCTTCCGGTACCAGAAATCGTCCCTGTGTTGCACGACTGGTATTTCGCGGAAGTTGTATTCCGGGGGAGGCGAGGGAATCGTCCATTCGAGGGTGCGTGCGTCCCACGGGTCGTTGCCGGCGATCTGGCCTTTCCGACGGCTGTAGAAGACGTTGAAGATGAAAACCAGGACCGAGATGCCGATTATGTAGGAGCCGATCGTGGCCCAGAAGTTCGACGAGTCCCAGCCCATGCCTCCCGGGTAGGTGTAGATCCGCCGGGGCATTCCGTCGAGGCCGAGCCAGTGCATCGGGAAGAAGGTCAGATTGAATCCGATCAACGTCAGCCAGACGTGCACCTGACCGATCTTCTCGCTTAATAGCCTCCCAGTCATCTTGGGCCACCAGTAATAGACCCCGCTGAACAGGCCGAGAATCGACCCCCCGAAGAGCACGTAGTGGAAGTGGGCGACGATGTAGTAGGTATCCTGCTGCTGGGCATCGGTGGGAGGCGACGCGTGAGTGACGCCGCTCAGGCCACCGATCACGAACATCGCGACGAATCCGATTGAGAAGAGCATCGCGGTGTTGAGTCGCAGGTGGCCTTTGTACAGGGTGCCGACCCAGTTGAAGATCTTGATGCCGGTCGGCACCGCGATGGCCATCGTCGAGAGCGAGAACGCGGCGGTTGCCGCGGGTCCCAGCCCCACCGTGAACATGTGGTGGCTCCACACGAAGAAGCCCATGAACGCGATCGAGATCCCGGCGAACACCACGAACGGATAGCCGAATAGCTGCTTCCTGGAGAACGTCGGAAGGACCTCCGACACGATTCCCATCGCCGGCAGGATCAGGATGTAGACCTCAGGGTGGCCGAACAGCCAGAACATGTGTTGCCACATGACCGGGTCGCCGCCCGCCGAGGGACGGAAGAAGTTGAGGCCGTAGAGGCGGTCGAACTGCAGCTGGATCAGCGCTACGGTGATGATCGGGAACGCGAAGATGATGAGCACCGCCACGACCATCGTCATCCAGACGAATACAGGCATCTTCATGAAACCCATGCCTGGCGCCCGCATGTTGATGATCGTGATGATGAAGTTGAAGGATGCCGCCAGGGATGCCACGCCGAGGATCTGCAGCCCGAGTACCCAGTACGTGACCCCGAGGCCGCGCGAGAACGGGTGCTCGGTAAGGTTGGCATAGCTGAACCAGCCAGCGTTGGGCGCCTCGCCGGTGAGCCAGCTCACGTTCAGCACGATCCCGCCGAACAGGAACATCCAGTAGCTGAACGCGTTCAGCCGCGGGATCGCGACGTCCCGTGCGCCGATCATCAATGGCACGAGCCAGTTGAAGAACGCGGCCGACATCGGCATCACCACCAGGAACACCATCGTGGTGCCGTGCATCGTGAACAGCTGGTTGAAGACCTCAGGCGAGACGAGGCTGTTCTCGGAACGCATCAGCTGAGTGCGCATGATCAGCGCCTCGAGGCCGCCCAGCAGGAAGAATATGAAAGCGGTTACGCCATAC
>JACPRT010000122.1 GCA_016189845.1 Chloroflexota bacterium
ACAGGTTATTGAAAAACGTGTGAATACGGCTGCCCTGCCCTCGTCCGGCAACCGTGATGGCCGACGCCATCTCCCAGTCGTTGCAGATGTTGGTGCACCGGTAGCAGGCGATGCAGAAGTCATAGTCACGCTGGATGAAGGGGTTGGGGTCGTCGGCCTTCTGGCGGGACTTGAGCCGCGGGAAGCGGTCCCACTTGGCGTCGTACTCGTAGACCGCCGAGTGGAATTCGCAGGTCTTGAACGACTGGCACTTGGGGCACTCGGCGGGGGGAGGCGTCTCCGAAAGAAGCAGCTCCAGAAGGGTGCGGCGGTACTCTTTCAACTCGGGAGTGTGAGTGCGCACCTTCATGCCGGGCTGTTGGAATGCGGTACACGAGGCCACGGTCTGGGTCTTGCCGTCGACTTCAACTTCGACCAGGCACATCCGGCACGTGCCGACCGGGCCTACACGCTCGTCGTAACAGAGGGTCGGCACGCCGGCCCCTGCCTCTCGCAGGGCGCCCAGCACTCGCCCGCCTTCGCGATAGCGGACGCCGGCGCCGTTCACGATCACGAGCGCCTGAGCGGCTGTGCGGGGTTGCACCGCGGTGGTCATGGGCTCGCCCTCGCACCCTCCTGCTGCAGAAGTCTAGGCCCCGAGCAGTCCGGTTACTTTGCCGTCATCCGTGAGATCGATGTCCCAGGCGTTCGGCTCTCCGGGGAGACCCGGTAATGTGATGATGTTACCAACGAGCGCAACTATCTGGCGAGCGCCCGCTGATACGCGCAGTTCTCCGATTGGCAGGACGTGCCCCCTCGGCACGCCCCTCAGCTTCTGGTCTGCGGAGATCGAAAGGTGGGTCTTCGCCATGCAGATCGGGAAGTTCCATCCCTGGTCCTGGTATCGCCGCGCCGTGGTCCGCGTCATTGGACCCCACTCGACGGACCCCGCGTAGTACAGCTCCCTGGCGAGCGTTTCCACCTTCGCGGTGATTGGCGCATCGTCGGGATACAGCAACCGTACTTTCGACGGCCGCTCCGCGGCCTCCACGACCGCTGATGCCAGATCGGTCATGCCGGCGCCGCCTTTGGCGAATCCCAGTGCTTCGACCGCGGTCACGCCAGCCTCCGCCGCCGCGCGCTTGACCTCTGCAATTTCCGCAGGGGAGTCGTCCGGGAACCTGTTTATTGCCACGACAGCGGGCAGGCCGTAGCGATTGACGACGCGGACCGCGTGGACCAGGTTCACCGACCCCAGCTTCACGGCGTCAGCGTTCGGCTTCGCAAGTTCCTTGAACTCCACTCCGCCGTGCCACTTGAGCCCCCGGACCGTCGTGACGATGACCGCGGCGGATGGTTCCGGGCCGCCCTGTCTGACCTTGATGTCCATGAACTTCTCAAAACCCAGATCGGCTCCGAACCCCGCCTCGGTGACCACGTAGTCACCGCAAGCCTGCGCCAGGCGGTCGGCGACGATCGAAGAGCAGCCGTGGGCGATGTTGCCGAACGGCCCGGTGTGGATGAGAGCGGGCTGACCCTCAGACGTCTGAACGAGGTTCGGCTTCAGGGCGTCCTTAAGGAGCACCATCATCGCCCCAACCGCCCTGAGATCGCCCGCGGTAATCGGCTTCCGATCGGATGTCCAGCCGACCACGATGCTTGTCAGGCGCTCGCGCAGGTCCTTGTAACCGGACGCCAGGGCCAGAATCGCCATGACTTCCGACGCCGCTGAAATGTCGTAACCCGTCTCGCGGAGCGGGCCTTCCCCTGGACCGCCCACGCCGGCGACGATGCGCCGCAGGCCCCGGTCCTCGGCGTCGGTTACCCGGCGCCATGTGATCCCCTCCGCGCCAAAACCCGGGAACGCGCCGATCCGAGCGGCGTTGTCGGCCATCGCGGCCAGGAGGTTGTGCGCCGATTCGAGCGCATGGAAGTCGCCATTGAAATGCAGATTGATGTCGGCCGAGGGCTCGACCGTCGCCTTACCGCCGCCCGCGCCGCCGCCCTTCTTGCCGAATACCGGACCCAGCGAAGGCTGCCGAATGGTGAGAACCGGGCGCTTGCCGATCCTGGCGAGGCCCTGGACCAGCCCCACTGAGGTCGTCGTCTTGCCCTCGCCCGCCGGAGTCGGCGTGATCGCGGTGACGACGATGACCTTGCCTGGCCGGTCCGTCTGCGGGAACGTCTCAAGCGGCACCTTGGCCCGGTCCCGCCCGTAGGGTTCCAGGTCTTTCCAGTTAAGCCCCATGTCGGCCGCGACTTCAGCGATCAGACGCACCGTTGCCTCCTGTGAACCTCGACGCCGGGGCCGAACCGAGAGATTTTCGACGACGAGGGCGGCCTTCCGGCCGCCCTCCCAGGTCGTCGAAGCAGCATGGGGCACGTCTAGATGAAGAGCGGCGCCAGCACCAACGTGATCGTAGCGAGCAGCTTAACGAGCACGTGAAGCGACGGCCCCGCGGTGTCCTTGAACGGGTCGCCGACTGTGTCGCCCGCTACCGCGGCGGCGTGCGTTGCGCTGCCCTTGCCCTGGGTCTGTCCCTTGTCATCCTTGAGCCCCCCTGATTCGATGTATTTCTTGGCGTTGTCCCACGCGCCTCCGGAGTTGTTCAGCACCGTCGCCAGAAGAATTCCCGCGATCGTGCCCACCATCAAGAAAGCGCCAACCGCTTCCGCCTTGAGCACCAGCCCAACGACGATCGGGAAGCCTACGGCGAGCAAGCCGGGCAAGATCATTTCTCGCAGCCCTGCTCGAGTCGTTATGTCTACGCAGCGCGCGTAATCGGGCCTTTGCGTGCCTGCCATAATCCCCGGGCTTTCCCGGAACTGCCGCCGGACCTCCTCGATGACGCCGCTCGCGGTGCGCCGCACGGCCCGGATCGCGGTGGCCGAGAACAGGAACACGAGCATCC
>JACPRT010000123.1 GCA_016189845.1 Chloroflexota bacterium
CTCAGCCGGTGATGGCGGCCTCGAACTCAGTAAGCGTGAACGGCTTCGCCAGCACCCGGTCTGCTCCAAGCTGGAGCAGCGCTCCGGCGGAAAGTGCGTCGCTCATCGCGCTGATGACCACCACGCGCCCGGGCCTTGCCGCGGCAGGTAGCTTCCGAAGTTCGGCAAGGACGTCGAAACCGTCGGCGACTGGCAGCATCAGGTCGAGCAGGACCACTGCAGGGCGGAGCGACTGGATCATGGCGAGGCCTGCCTCGCCGTCGTCCGCGACAGAGACATCGCGCGCCCCAAGTTCCTCGAGACTCGCGACGATCGCGTCGCGGACGGAGGCGTCATCTTCGATGAGGAGGACCCTGGGGATGCCCGGTCCGGGATTCCCGCCCGGATTTCCCACCGCAGGTGAGGGCGGCTTTGCGGGTTCGGGAGGGGCCGTTAGCAACTGGAACTGCCTGGCCCGTCGCACGAGCCGTGACCCGGCGCGGTTGCGTCTAACGCGAGTTTTGTTCCCTGGGCCCGTCACGACGCGCGGTTCATTCCTGAATCGAAGCGGGTTGTCCTTCGGCTACCCAACGGGGAGGCGTTGGCAACCGTCGTCCAGATTATCAGATATAGCTGTATCCCATAGGAACGTGGGGTAATATCGACCCGAACCAGCCGGAGCATCAGCCATCGACCAGCTGCAACCCCAATCCATGCCCGCGCAGCGCGCGCCCGGCACCCCCGCAACCTGGACGATAGCCGTTGTCAATGTCGTCGTCTGGCTTCTGCTCGAGCTGAACGGCGGTTCCCAGAACGTTGTCGTCCTGCTGCGATTTGGCGCCAAGTACGGACCTGCCATCGCCGACGGTGAGTACTGGCGGCTGCTGACCGCGGTGTTCATCCACATCGGGGTGTTTCACCTGGTCGCAAATACGATCGGGTTGCTGATCTTTGGCGGCATGGTCGAGCGCGCCTACGGCATGCGCGCGTTCATCGTCATATACGTGTTCGCCGGGGTGTTTGGGAACGTAGCCAGCTATGCTGCGGGCCCGACCGTAAGTGCCGGAGCCAGTGGGGCGGTATTCGGTATCGTGGGGGCTTTCGCTGCATACCTGCTCGCCAACCGGCAGGTCCTGGGCGACCTCGCTCGCCGGTCGCTCTGGGGCGTGGCGATGATCGTCGTCATCAACATCGTCTTCGGGGCCACGGTTGGCGGCGTCGACAACTGGGCACACCTTGGGGGCCTCCTGAGCGGGGGGTTGCTGGGGTTTTTCCTGGTACCACGCCTGGCCTGGGGCTTCCAGCAGGGTTCTCCGGGGTCAGGCTTCGAACCCGCGCCGCTCGTCGGCCGCCCGGCGTCTTTGATCAGGTGGCAGGCCGTCGTGATACTCAGCGCGCTGCTGCTGGCGGGCACGACCTGGATCATCACGCGTGATTATCCGTATTCCCCCGAGAGGATCGTCGCTACGACGGCATCCGAGGCAGAACGATCCATACAGCGTGGCGATTTTCAGACGGCCCGTGACCTGGTCGAGGCGCTTGCGGCGGGCAGCCGTGGCGCAACGCGACTTGGCCTCTTCTATCTCCAGCGTGGTCTGGAGAGAGCAGGGGAGGGCGATCGAAGGGACGCGGTCACGGACATCCGTAACGCATTGAGGTACCCGCTTCCAGGCGACGCCATACGTATTGCGGATGCCGCTCTCGCACAGCTGGGAGAGCGCCGCTAGCCGCGAACCGAGCTACCCCTGGTCAAGAAGTGGTCAAGAAGTCCCTCAGTTTGCCTGGACGGGCATCGCACGTCTCATCCTTGACGATACTTTGTCTCAGTAATACTATGGGCGTCGGCCTCGACGGAGGATACCCGCATGCCCATGGAACCAAATGACCTGCTGGCGGTGCTCGAAGACCGCGGGCACAGGCTGACCGGCCCTCGGCGGCGTGTGGCGGCGGCGATCGCCACGAAGGCCGAGTCGTTCACCGCAGAAGAGGTGTGCGGGGAACTGCCTGGAGTTGGGCGGGCGACGGTCTACCGGACGATTCGGCTTCTGGTGGACTCCGAGGTCATCTGCAAGCTGGCGCTGCCCGGGGGCGAGCCTCGCTACACGCCAGCACGCGCCACTTATCACCACCACCACGCCGTCTGCCTGAGGTGCGGCGCGGTCGAAGAGTTCCGGGATTCCACCGTCGAGCGGGTAGTCAAGGCGGCAGGTTCGGACCTCACCGGGCAGATCGTGGCGCATCGGATCGAGTTCTACGTGCTTTGTCGATCATGCATGGCGGGTGATGCAGTCGAAGGCAAACAATGAGACGCAGTATCTCTTTGCTGGTGGTGCTCATCGCGTTGCCATC
>JACPRT010000131.1 GCA_016189845.1 Chloroflexota bacterium
CGTGCTTCGCCATCTCCTGGTCGACCGTCAACCAGCCGAGCCGGTCGGAGATCTCCCGCGGGTCGGGCTTCCACACGGAATGGTCGCCTCGCCATATGCGAGGTACGATCTCGTTGCTCTGCAGGCTGGCGAAGGCCCGGTCGACGGCGTTGACCATGCGGGCGTGCCTCCTCGGGCTGTCAGGATTGGGTCGCTTGCGGAGTTGTCGGACTTCAGTCGCGGGTGGGGTCTCGTTGGCGAATCGAGCCTTACGATAAGGTCCTACGGCGGCGGACGCTACCCGTTTCGCGACGTTGAGCGCTACCGGGTCGCGTCGTTCGGCGCTGGAAGGCATCAAATCGCGGTCGCGGCGCCGACTTTTTAGACTGCCCACAGATCGACCAACGACTGAACATGCATCGACTCAAGGAGAACCCCATGCTCGTGCCCGGCGACCGGTTTCCCGACATCGTATTGCCGCTCGTTGGCGGCGGAGAGTCCGTGCTGCCACGCGACGTGTCGGGCGCCTGGGCCTACATCCTGTTCTACCGCGGCGGGTGGTGACCGTACTGCACTCGGCAGTTAGCCGAGGTCCAGGCGGCGCTCCCGCAACTCAACGAGCTGGGCATCAAGGTGGTGGCGGCGAATGCCGATGGCGACACCGACACCGACCACACGGCGAGCCAGCACGCGCTGTCGTTCCCCGTGGCCCACAGCGTCAGCCCCGAGGTCGTCGCGGCGCTCGGGGCGTGGACCGGGGTGAGGCAGGGCCGCAGCTACATGCAGCCCGCCGAGTTCGTGCTCCGCCCGACCGGCGAAGTGGCCGCCTCAATGTACGCGTCCACCCAACTTGGCCGCATGGACCCTCAGGAGATCCTGCGGTTCATCAAGGCCAGGATGTAGGCGGTTCGCCAAGGTGTATCCCGTAGAATACGGACGGGAGGCCGATCATGGCGAAAACGGTGACTCTGCCCTACGGTATGTCGTCGGCTGGCGACGACCGTCACCCAGTCCGACAGCACCACCGTCTCCCGAATGTCCGCCCCCGCGGACTGCAGGGTTTCATGGACTTCGGCCTTGCGCTCGACCAAGTAGCCCGAGCCGACGAATAGGCCGGTCGGTCGCACGCATTCGAGCATCGACCGCGCCTGCTCCATCAGGACGCGCGCAGAGATATTCGCCAGCACGACGTCTGACTCGCCCGGACGCGCGGCAACGTGCGGAACGGTTCCCTGGATGACCACGGCGCGGCGGGCCAATCCTGCACGACGCAGGTTGTGGCGCGCGGCTCTCACAGCATCAGGGTCGATGTCGAGACAGACAGTCCGTGCCGCGCCCAGCTTGAGGGCAGCGATGCTGAGGATCCCGGAGCCGCAACCTATGTCCAGCACGGATTCGCCGCCCTTGATGATTCGATCCACGATTTCCAGGCATCCCCGCGTCGTCGGGTGGTGGCCGGTCCCGAATGCCAGGCCTGGTTCGAGCGGGACGACGATGTCATCGAGGCTCGTAGCCTGGGCATCGTGCGCTCTCGATGCCGGGGTGATCAGCAGACGCCGCCCTATGCGAACGGGTTCGAACGTCTGACGCCGCCACTCGGCCTGGATTACGTCGCGGGTCTGCAGGACAGGCAGGGCGCGCAGGTGCGAGATGAGGCGGACTCCCATTTCGATGTGAGCGAGGCGGTCGTCAAGCGTTGCATCGACCGGCAGCCACGCCCGCACGATCACCGCGGCGTCCGCGCCAGGCGGTAATTTGGGGTTGCCTCCCCCCCGTGGTTCGATCGCCACGGAGCCGCCGGAATGTCTGGAAAAGAGACCCGACAAGGGCTCGGCAAACTCGCCGGGCGCCTCGATGGAGACCTCCAGCCAATGAGGTTCGGCCGACGTTGGACGCGGTTTCATTTGCTGTGAGTCCTGTTCGGCGGGAGCCCTAGTGGCCGTCGCCTCCGCCGTAGATCGACATCCGGTTCTCCATCGAGGTCCGGACCTCGATCAGGCAGGTCTTGCCTTCGGCGTTCAGCCGCTGTGCCTGCTTCAAGGCCGGCGCCACACCCTCGGCCTTCTCGACCTTGATGCCAACAGCGCCCAGCCCTTCGGCGACCTTCGCGTAGTCGCCGCTCAGCGACGACGCCCCGTAAAGCTCAAATGCCGTAGGCATGTTCTGCGGGTAGCCGCCCATCCCTTCGTTGTTGATTACGACGGTCGTGATCGGTGTCCCGGCGCGGACCGCCGTCTCGATGTCCAGGCCGGCCTGGCCAAACGCGGCGTCGCCCATGAAATTCATGCAGAAGCGGTTGGGCATCGCCATCTTGGCGCCAATCATCATCCCGATACCGTAGCCGAGGTGCGTGGTCTTGCCCCAGCCGACGTAGCTGTGGGGTGAGGTGGCCGTGTAGAACGGCATCATCTGGTCGCGCGGGTGCCCGGCGTCGTGAGTGACGACACTGTTCTCACGGTCGAGCGCGTTCTCAATCTCCCAGATGACGCGGTACGGGTTCACCGGAACCTCGCTAGAGGTGAGAAGCGGACGCCATTCGTCCATCCACTTCTTGCGAGTCGCCGCGATCTCGGTCTTGACCGCAGCGGAGTTCCGCGGCTTGTTCCCGATCGCAGCCTTGACTTCTTCGATGACGGCCTGCAGTACGAGCTTTGCATCGCCTGGCAGAGGAATGTCGATGTCGTAGTCCTTGTTGATGTCCGAAGGCCACGTGGTGTTCTGGATGAGCACCTTCCCGTCGGGCACGATCAGGCCGTAACCGGTCCGCGTGAGACTTGAGCCGACCGCAAAAAGGACGTCGGACTCCTTGAGCCATTTCCAGACCGGGAGCGGGGCCGTCCGGTTGGCGGACCCGAGGGCGAGCGGGTGGCGTTCGTCGATCGCGCTCTTGCCCGGCATCGTGGTCGTGATCGGGATGCCGGCCAGTTGGACGAGTTCCTTGAGTTCGGCGGTCGCTCCCGCGTACAGAACGCCCTGACCCGCCCAAATCATCGGCCGTTTCGCGCCCAGCAGTGCCTTCACGGCATCCTTGACGTCGGACTTCGAGGCGGTCGTCCGCACGGGTTTCGGCGAGAAGTATTTCGCGGCACTGTCGGGGACCTCCGCCGCCATTACGTCTCGCGGTAGTTCGAGCAGCACGGGCCCAGGTCGTCCCGAGCGTAGCTCCTGGTAGGCGCGCCTGAAGCTGGCGGCGATGCGGTCGGGCCGGATGATCGCATCGGCCCACTTGGTAATGTGCTGGAAGTTCTTGGGCGCGCTGAACCGCGGTTCCACCCCGAAGCGGTCGGTGGAGTCGGCGTCGGCCAGCACCAGGATGGGCACGGCGTCGCCATACGCCTGGGCCACCCCGCCAAAGGCGTTCTCGGCGCCTGGGCCCCGCTGCATGCAGAACACACCGAACTGCTTGCCGTCATTGAGTCGCGAAAAGCCGTCGGCCGCGTGCAGTCCCGCGCGTTCGGTGCGGAAGATGATGGGCCGTATCGACTGCTTCGCAGCTACCTCGATCAGCTGGTTCGCAGGGAAGCACGCCATCCACGTGACGCCCTCCTGCTTGAGGATGCGGGCTACGAGCTCGATGCCTTTCATGCGAAGAAGTCCTTGTCGCCGTCGGCCAGGTGCTTCTGCGCCGCCTTGATGTTGAATTTCACGCCAAGCCCCGGCGTGTCCCAGACATCGATGAAGCCTTCCTTCACGATCGGGTCGGGCAGGCCCTCGATGATGTCGTACCACCACGCGGGCTTGCCGGTCGGGTATTCGAACGCGATGTAGTTGCGCGGGAGGGTCGCCGATACCTGTACCAGCGCTGCCAGGCCAATCAGGCCGTCGGCCGTCCCGTGCGGCGCCATCATGATTCCGTGCAGGTCGGCATACTCTGCGATCCACTTGAGTTCGGCGATGCCGCCGACATCCAGCGGGTCGGGAC
>JACPRT010000125.1 GCA_016189845.1 Chloroflexota bacterium
TGGCTCTCATCGTCTCCCGCCCGAGACGATCGCCCGGGCGTCCCCGTCGATTACCACGTCGAGTATAGCCGACTAGCTGACGGAAACCGGATCGACGTCGACTGCCCAGCCCCTTGGCAGCGATACGAGGTCGAGGAGCCGTTCGGGCGCCTCTCCCTTCAGCACGATGTGCCACCGCGTGAGTCCACGCACCCGGATCGGATAGCCGGGAGTCGGCCCGACGACCTGGGTCGAGCCTTCTCCGCTTGTTGCCTTCGCCCGCCTGAGCACCCGTGCGAAGTATTCGGCCTGTTGGTACGCCTGCGTCGCCTCGAGATCGGCATGCTCCAGGAGTACCAGGCGCGAGAACGGAGGATTGTCGTACTCGGCCCTGAGCCGGATCTCGACCCTGTAGAAGGCCTCAAAATCCTGATCGGCCGCGGCCTGGATCGCGTAGTGGTCGGGCTGGTACGTCTGGATGATCACACGCCCGGCGCCGCTCCCCCGGCCTGCCCGCCCGGCCACCTGTGTGAGCACCTGAAATGCACGTTCGCCGGCGCGGAAATCCGGAATGGCCAGGCCGGTATCTGCGGACACGACGCCGACCAGCGTGACGCTGGGGATATCCAGGCCCTTCGCGACCATCTGCGTGCCGACCAGGACGCGCTCCGTTCCGTTCACGAAACGGTCGAGCAGCGTCGCGTGGTCGCGGGCCGTCCTGGCGGCGTCGCGGTCCCATCTGAGCACGCCCGCGTCCGGGAACAGTCGCGCCACCTCCTCGGCCACGGCCTGCGTCCCCGGGCTGAACGCGCTTATTGCCCGTGCCGAACAGGCGGGGCACTCGGGCGGCAGCCTGCTCTGCAGGTTGCAGTAGTGGCACACGAGGCGACCCGGGCCGCCATCCGCGGCGGGGCGATGCAGGGCTAGCGTGGTCGCACACCTCCTGCAGCGCAGGACGTGACCGCACTCGCGGCACTGGAGGAATGCGGCGGTGCCCCTTCGGTTGAGGAAGAGGATCACCCGGCCTCCAACCTGGACCGCCTCTCCTATCCCGTCGAGGAGCGCCCTGCTGAACATGCCGGGATTGCCGGCGCGCAGCTCGTCGCGCATGTCGACGAGCTCGACCCCCGCCTGCCCTGCAGCCGTACGGCCTGACGCTGCCTCCACCAAAGGCAGGCCGACACGTCCCGGCAGGCGGAGGAGGCGATACTCGCCGCGTTCCGCTCGGCGGAAGGTCTCGACCTCTGGCGTCGCGCTCCCTGAGACGAGCACCGCGCCCGATTCCTGGCAGAGGACCTCGGCCACCGCACGGGCGTGGTAGCGAGGCGACGCGTCGTGTTGTTTGTATGTCCATTCGTGCTCTTCGTCGATGACTACGAGCCCGAGGCGCTTCACTGGCGCAAAGATGGCGCCGCGTGAGCCGAGCACGATGGGAAAGTCGCCGTGGTGGATCCGCCACCACTGGTCGAACCTTTCCCCCGCCGTGAGCCCGGAATGCAACAGTGCGATCTTGCCGGGGAAACGGGACGCGAAGCGCTGCAGGTTCTGAGGAGTCAGCGCGATTTCCGGAACGAGGACGACGACCTGCCGGCCCGCCGCGATGCAGGCCTCGGCGGCCCGCAGGTAGACCTCGGTCTTGCCGCTGCCGGTCACGCCGTAAAGCAGGAACCGGCGCCTTTCTGGCCGCGCTCGTATTTCGCCGGCATGTACCGAAAGGATTTCTTCCGCGATCGCGTCCATCGCGGCCTTCTGCGGCGGAGTCGGCTCGGGCGCCAACGACTGCTGAAATGCGAGGCCCCGCAACGGGTCCCGCTCGGTCTGGACGCGCTCGACCCGCGCCATGCCAGAACTCAGCAGATCTGCGACCACCGATGTCCCGAACCGCCGGCCCAGCTCCGCCCGCTCCGTGCCGTCCGGTTCCGCGACCAGTGCTCGGAGCAGTTCCGCCTTTCTCTGTCCCCTGGACGCTGCAGCCGCCTGTTCGGCCTCCTGCGCCGGCACCGTCAGCCGTATGAAGTTCACGTAGCGGTGGCCGCCGCGTGGTCGCTCCCATTCCGTGGAGGTAGTGAGGAGGCGCCGCCGGACCAGCCGGTCGACCACGTCGAGACCTCCTCGCCCCAGCCACCGGGCGAGGATGTCGCGCCGGAGCTTCCCTTCCGCCCGTGCGTGCTCCAGCGCCCTGAGCTCACGCGGACGGAGGTCGTCCGGGACAGGGCGGTCCGCCACTGCCACGTATGTGCGAATCTCTTCGGCGAGCCCGGCAGGCAGCATGAGGGATACCGCCTGGAACAGGCTCACCCGGTAGTAGCCGGCGATCCAGCGCGCGGCGGAGAGCTGTGCGGGAGTTAGCAGCGTTTCGCCGTGCACCAGGCTGTCGACGGGCCGCGTGCGTTCGACCGGCGACGTGGTCGCCAGGGCGAACACGACTCCCTGGAGGGTCGCCCGGCCAAACGGCACCCAGACGACGTGGCCTGGGCGCAGGTCCAGACCGTCTTCGATCGAGTATGTGAACGTCCGGGCGCGGTCGCCGGGGATGTCGACTGCGACTTCCGCGAAGGCCACGGTTCAAGCCCCCTCGCCGCGGATTATTGCGCTCTCCGGGTGGCGCCGGCGAGAGGACGCGGGCGTGATCGGGAAAGGTGGCTTCGGGCTAGGCGCCCGGAGCGGCCGGTCCAGAAGCGGAAGCCTTCTCCGCCATTGCAGACGCAGGCGCAGCCGGTTCAGCCTCTGCGGGCGGCACATCCTCTGCGGGCGGCGCAGCCGGCTGCCCGGCCTCGGGCTCGGCTTCGGGCGCGGCCGTGGTCTCAGCCGTCGGCTGGGGCGCGGCCATTACCTCGGCCTCCTCGACCGCGGGGGCGCCGGGCACGAGTCTCTTTTCCTTGATGCGGGCCCTCTTGCCCGAGAGGCCTCTCAGGTAGTAGAGGCGCCCCTGGGCTACCCTGCCCCTGCGCAGGTTGTCCAGCGAGTCCAGGAGCGGGGAGCAGAGCAGGAACGTGCGCTCGACGCCGATCCCGTACGACACGCGGCGGACGATGAACGTCGCGCCCGGCGCGGGCGGGGTCGACCTGGTATACGAACCCTTGATCACGATGCCCTGGAAGGCCTGGACACGGGTGCGGTCGCCTTCCTTGATCGTCACGTTCACGCGGACCGTGTCGCCGACGTTGAACTCGTGGACGGAATCGCGCACTGCGGCCGGGGCGAGCGTTGCTGCGGCATCCATAGCGAGGTTTCCTCAGAATTGCGCTCAACCCCGGCGGACGAACCAGTCTGGTCGGCGGGAAGCGCGTGGTATTGCGAAGCTACTATGTTAGAGGCGGGTCGCCGCTTCGGCAACTTTTCATGAGCGTCCTCATTGCAGAAGGTCGGGCCTTCTCTCGCGCGTGCGCGCCAGCGCTCGCTCGCGCCTCCAAGCCGTGATGCGTTCGTGGTCGCCCGACATCAGCACGTCGGGCACCCGCCACCCCCGGAACTCAGCGGGACGCGTGTATACCGGTCCCTGGAGCAGCCCCTCCATGTCCTCGGCGAAGGAATCGCGGCGTGCCGAGTCGACCGACCCGAGCACGCCGGGCACATACCTCGCGACCGCGTCTAGCAGAACGAGCGCAGGAAGCTCACCGCCGGTAAGGACGTAGTCGCCGATCGAGATCTCGTCGTCGGCCAGGTGTTCCACGACCCGTTCGTCGACGCCTTCGTAGTGCCCGCAGACCAGGATCAGCACGGACTGGCCCGCGAGCTCACGGGCGGCCCGGTCGTTGAACAGGCGCCCCTGTGGCGACAGCAGGACCACGCGCCCCGCGTCCTTACCTTCGAGGCGAAGGTTCTCGCGGATCGATTCGACCGTGGCGAAGATCGGTTCGGGCTTCATCACCATGCCCGGCCCGCCGCCGTACTGGGCGTCGTCGACGACCGCGTGCCGGTCGGTCGCAAACTCGCGTAGCTGGTGAAGCCGTACTTCGAGCACGCCGTTCCGGACGGCTCTGCCGATCACGCTAGCCTGAAGCGTGCCTTCAAGCATCTCGGGAAACAGCGTCACGATATGGACACGCATGCCCGACATTATGGGGACCGGCGCCGGTCGGCGGGGACGGTCGCACGCCTCATATCGTCCCGATCGACGAACTTCCGGACGGTTGGCGGCCCGTCGCCAGCCCGCACGAAGCCCCATACGGCGGTCGACCACCGGTCGATGAAGGAGCGGTCGTGGGTTGCGACCAGCACGGCACCGGGGAACCGGGCGAGCGCGTGCTCCAGCCGCTCCCGTGACTCGATATCCAGGTGGTTGGCCGGCTCGTCCATCAGCAGGCAGTTCGCCCCCGCGGCCACGAGAAGCGCCAGTTGCAGGCGTTGCCGCTCGCCCAGGCTCAGCTGCCCGAAGGGAACGAATACCGACTCGCCTGCAAACAGGAAGAAATGGAGGTAGTTGCGGGCGGCGGTCTCGTCGAGCTCGGCGACCCGCCGAACTGCGGTAAGGGCATCGACCTGGGGGTCGATCCCCGGCGCCTCCTGGCGCAGGAACCCGATGCGGACCCCCGCGCCAGTCCTGATTTCGCCATTCGTCGGAACCAGCTCCCCGGCGATTGCCCTGAGCAGGGTGGACTTGCCGCAGCCGTTGGAGCCCAGCAGAGCTACCCGCTCCCCGTACTGGAGGTCGAGGTCCACGCGCGCGAACACTGGATGTTCGCCGTAAGCGTGCCCTGCATCGACCAGCTCCACGACCCGCTGACCTCCCCTGGCGGCCTCCGCGAACTCCAGCTTCATGCCCCACGAGTCCTCGGGCCGCTCCACGATGTCGCCGCCGGACTTGAACCGTTCAAGTTTTCGCTCGCGTGCCTTCGCCTGTTTCGCAACTTTCTTCGCGAGCCTTCGGGCGACGTCGTTGTTAGTCCCCGTCTCGGTCTTACGCGCGTACTGCTTCCTGCGGGAGATGTCCTCTTCCATGCGGCGGATCGTGGCCTGCTGCACCCGGAAGAGCGCGGCCCTGCGCTCGGCCGCCCTGGCCGCCTGTTCCAGGTATGCCGAGTAATTCCCCTGGCAGGCGGTCAGCTGCCGGGTCTCCGGGTCGATGGCGAGGATCTGGCTCACCGCGGTGTCCAGGAATTCACGATCGTGCGACACCACCACGACCGCGCCCCGATAACCCCCGACGAAGCGTTCGAGCCATTCCAGTGCGTCCAGGTCGAGGTGGCTGGTCGGTTCGTCGAGCAGCAGTACGTCGGGCGCAGCCAGCAATAGCCTTGCCAGGCCCAGTCGCGTCCGCTGCCCGCCGCTCAGTGTTGCAACGGAGGCGTTCCTGTCGACCGACCCGAGTCCGAGGCCGTGAAGAAGAGCCGTTACGCGGTCGTCGATTCGATAGCCTCCGAGCGTTTCGAATTCCATGGCGGCAACGCCATAGGAGTCGGTCGCTTTCGCAAGGGCATCGCCGGTCGCGTCGGCCATGACGCCGGCGAGTCGTTCGACGTTGTCGCGGGCGTCAACCAGCCGGGGCACCGCGTTCAGCATCTCTTCGGCGAGCGTGCGGTCCAGGGAGCCGGTGTCCGGCGACTGTTCGAGCATGCCGACGCTCGTGCCGCGCCGGATCCTAACCTCTCCGACGGACGGCGAAATTTGGCCGGCCATAATCCGCAGGAGAGTAGATTTGCCGCAGCCGTTGGGTCCGATGACCCCGATGCGGTCGCCCGGGTTGACGACGAACGAAACGCGGTCAAGGACGGCCTGGCCAGCGAAGGAAATGGAGACGTCGATGAGCTGGAGCATGTTCAACCTGCCTGAGTCCCGGCGCGTCGGGACAGAACCCTCTGGCGGCCCGATTCATGGGGCCGCGCCACGGTGGAGGGCTAGGACAGGTCGGTCATCAGAGAGGACGCTCCTCGCTCGTTTCTGTACCCAAGCTTACGCCCGAAGGCGCTGACGTGGCGATACACCGCGATGGCAACGCCTCGCGCAGATGGAGTCGCTGCGACTAGAGCGGCACCTGGCCGTGGCGTGACGGCATGGACGCCGGCGCGCCGGCGGGGTGCGGGACCTGCCGGCCTTTCAGCATGTCCAGGGCGTGGCCCAGGACGGGGAGCACGACCTCCAGGGTTTCCCGCACTCCCTTGGGGCTGCCGGGCAGGTTGATCATGAGGCACCGCTTCCTGACTCCGACGCGCGCCCGGCTCAGCATCGAAAACGGCGTTTTCCCAAAAGTCTGGACTCGCATTGCCTCGGCCATGCCCGGCACGTCGAACTCGATTACTTCCCCCATGGCCTCGGGCATCACGTCGCGCGGTCCCAGCCCGGTGCCGCCGGTCGTCACCACGACTTCTATCACGCCCGAGTCCGCCCAGTCGCGCAGAGTCGTCGCGAGCCTGTCCCGGTCGTCCGGCAACAGCTTGCGGTCGGCCAGCTCATGCCCGGCCGCGGTCATCAACTCCACGATCACGTCGCCGCTCGAGTCGGCCCGCTGGCCCGCCGCCCCGGCGTCGCTGCTGGTAAGTACCGCGTATTTGGCCATTTGGGAAAAAGCATAACTCCGAACCAGTCGTACGGGGCACGTTCCGTGCCGTCCGCAAAGACGCTGAAAACCGAAAGACGTTGTGCTTGCGACTGTTCGTTCCCTTTGGTAGAACTTGGTGGCTACAGGGGATAGCAGGTAGAATTTGGGGCATTCGTCGTTGGCAGCAGGGAGTTTCTGGCCAGGTGATCTTTTCGGGGGAGTACGAGCATCGGATCGACTCCCAGGGTCGAATCGCAATCCCGGCGCGCTTTCGCGGGGCCTTCTCGGATGGCCTGGTGCTTGCGCGCGGGTACGACGCCTGCATAACGGCTTACCCGGTGCCCGAATGGAACAGGCTGGCCGAAGTGCTCGATGACCTCCAGGCCACCAGCGCCGATGCCCGCCGGCTCTACCGGATCACGTTCGGCGGGGCGTTTCCCACCGACCTCGACCGCCAGGGGCGGGCCCTCATACCGGCGGGGCTTCGCCAGTATGCGGGAATCTCGGAGGACGTGGTCACGGTGGGGGCCGGCAAGTATCTGGAAATCTGGAGCGGCGAACGGTGGGGGGCGGAACGGCAGTCCCTGGACGCCGAGGCCGCGCAGATCGCGGAGCGGACCTTCAGGTCCACCGGTGGCCAGTGACGCAAGGGACTGACGGCGTGCGAAGCGGAGTGTGGCGGTGATCCTGATGGGCCTTGAGCTTCACCACACCCCGGTGATGGTACCGGAGGTGCTCGAGGCGTTGGCCGTCCAGCCCGGCGGTCGCTACATAGATGCGACGCTTGGCGAGGGCGGGCACAGCGAGGCGGTCCTGGGGGCTTCTGAGCCCGGAGGGCAGGTGCTTGGAATCGACGCCGACCACGAGGCGGTGGCGGTAGCTCGAGAGCGCCTGGCGGGCCATGGCGACTCCTTCATGGCTGTAAACACGAACTTTCGCAATCTACGTTCGGCGGCCCTCGACCTCGATTTCGTTCCGGTACACGGCGTGCTAATGGACCTGGGCCTGTCGTCGCTGCAATTGGACGTGGAGGCCCGGGGGTTCAGCTTCCGCCGCCCCGACCCGCTGGACATGCGGTTCAGCATCGAGCAGCAGACCACCGCCGCCGACATCGTCAACGGCTACCGCCAGGAAGAGCTCGCCGACCTCCTCTTCCACCTTGGCGAAGAGCCGGCGGCGCGCCGGATCGCCTCGGCGATCGTGCGGGCGAGGCCGCTCCGGACCTCCGCCGAACTGGCTCAAGTCATCGAGAGAGCAGCCGGCGGCGGGCCAAGGCGGCGTATCCACCCCGCCACGCGGTCGTTCCAGGCCATCAGGATCGCGGTCAACGACGAGCTGGGCGCGCTGAGCGCCGCCCTCGAGCAGGCGGTCTCGGTGCTCGGGCACGGCGGGCGCCTGGTCGTCATCTCCTACCAGTCGCTCGAAGACCGGATCGTCAAAAACTTCATGCGCCGGGAGTCCTCCGACTGCGTCTGCCCACCGGAGACGATCGTGTGCGTCTGCGGCCACAGGGCGACGCTGCGCCTGGTCAGCCGAAAGGTCGTGAGGCCGTCGGAGGCCGAAGTCGAGTCGAACCCGCGTAGCAGAAGCGCCAGGCTGCGGGCGGCGGAGCGTATCTAGGCGACTGGCACGCGGCCGATGCGGTCCGCACGAATGACCGCGTAGTTCGTACCGCTTAGGCGGGAGGGAGGAAGGAGAAACATGTTCCAGGACGACATCAGGGCAGCGATCGATCTGGGGACCACGAAGGTCTCGGCGATCGTCGGCAAGCAACGCGACGACGGCACCGTTCAGGCGCTTGGATTCGGCTCGGCCGCCTCGCAGGGCATGCCGCGCGGCGTCATTTCCGACCAGGCGCAGGTCACCGAGGCGACCCGGGCTGCGCTCGCGGCCGCGGAAAAGGACGCCGGGGTATCGATCCGGACGGCCTACATCGGCCTGGGCGGCAGCCACATCGAATCGCGCAACCAGTGGACCCGCGTTCCAAACACCGGCGTATCGGTGGTAACTCAGGGCGATGTCGACCGGGCGCTGGCAATAGCCCGCAGCGAGGCGGCGACCGGCGGTGGCCAGCTACTTCACGTCCTCCCGCGGACCTACGCCCTCGACGGCATCTACGGGGTGCGTAATCCGCTCGGCATGCATGCCAGTGAGATGTACATCCAGACGCACGTGATCACCGGGGCGAAGGACAGCATCGCCGGACTCAAGGGCGCGGTCGAGGCGACCGGGCTTCGGGTGGGCGGCGCCATCGTGCAGATGGTCGCCGCGGCCGAGGCGTCCCTGAGCCCGCAGGAGAAGGACGACGGCGTCGTGCTCGTCGACATCGGCGGCGGCACCACCGACCTTGCCGTCTTCTACGAGGGCACGATCGTCCACACCACCGTGATGCCGGTCGGTGGCTGGCAGTTCACCAACGACCTCGTCCAGGCGTTCAACACCGGCCACGAAGAGGCTGAGCGCCTGAAGGTTACGCACGGCGCCGCGATCCCCGCGGTCCGGGGCGCCGCGGACGAGATCTCCGTGAATTCCTCGGGAATGGAACAGCCGCTCGCGATAACACGCCGCGAGCTCAGCCAGCTGATCCACGACCGCGCCAAGGAGATGCTCGAAATGGTGCGGCTCAAGCTCCAGACGCCGCATCTGCGGGACGTGCAGCTGAATCGCATCGTCCTCACCGGCGGAGGGGCGAAGCTCGACGGCTTCCAGGCGCTCACCCGGGCGACTTTTCAGGGCAAGGTCCGGACGGCGGTCCCGAAGGAGATCGAGAACCTTCCCGCCGAGCGGCAGGACCCCGCATTCACGGCGACGGTTGGCCTGCTGCTGTGGGGCATGCGCAACCTTCCGAAGGAAGCGCACGTGGGCATCCGGAAGGCGGCCGCGGCATCCGACGCCGGCGCCTTCGACCGCGTGAAGGGCTGGTTCTCGGCCAGGCGGACCGCGCCGCAACACCGGACGCCGGTCGGGGCCGGCAAGTCCGTTTCGTAAACAGGCGACCTATTTTTTAGCGAGCAGGCGACAAGCAGGACCGACACGGCGACGAGGAGAGACCGATGGCAGATGACATTCTGATTACGCAAGAGTCGACGGTAGTAGTCCCGAAGATAAAGGTGGTAGGCGTGGGCGGCGGCGGATCGAACGCCGTCTCCCGAATGTATCGGGACCGCATCACCGACGTGGAATACATCGTCGTGAACACCGACCTCCAGGCATTGATCAGGTCGGACGTGCCCGTCAGGCTGCAGGTGGGCGCGAAGACCGCGAAGGGGCTCGGCGCAGGCGGCGACCCGGACAAGGGCCGCGAGTGCGCCGAGGAGAGCCGCGAGGGCCTGAAGAAGATCCTTGAGGGCTCGGACATGGTCTTCATCGCCTCCGGGATGGGCGGCGGGTCCGGCACCGGCGGCGCCCCGATTCTCGCGGAAGTCGCCAAGGAGATCGGCGCGCTCACCGTGGGCGTCGTCACGAAGCCGTTTGGCTTCGAGGGCCTACGCAGGATGCGGACGGCCGAGGCCGGCATCGCGGCACTCAAGGACAAGGTCGACACGCTCATCATCATCCCGAACGACCGGTTGCTCGTCATCTGCGACCCGAACGTCACGATGGAAGCCGGGTTCCGCATGGCCGACGACATCCTGCGCCACGGCGTGCAGTCGATCGTCGAGCTGATCACGACGGCCGGCGAGATCAACGTCGACTTCGCCGATATCCGCGCGGTCATGGGCAAGGCCGGCCCGGCCTGGATGGCGATCGGACATGGCGCCGGCGAGCACCGGGCGATCGAAGCTGCCGAAAACGCCATCAACAGCCCCCTCCTCGAGGTCTCGCTGGAGGGCGCCAAGGGCATCCTCTTCAACATCACCGGTGGGACCGACCTCACGGTCAGCGAAGTCCACTCGGCCGCCGAGGTGATCTCCAAGGTCGCCCACCCTGACGCGAACATCTTCTTCGGAATGGTCAACGACAAGACCATCGAGAACGAGGTCACGCTCACACTGATCGCGACCGGGTTCCCGCAGACCGAGGAAACGACTGACCTGGCGGACGGGGCCAACGAGCTGCAGGCCACCCTGGTGGACCAGACGTCGCTCGACCTCCCGCCGTTCCTGCGGCACCACCCGGCCGCCCGCCGCCGGCTGAAGGGCGACGGCCCGTCGCCCATGGCCCGGCCCGCGGCGCCGGCGGAACCGTCGAAGGTCAAGCAGGTCGCAGACTAACCGTACCCGCGGCGCGGCCCTACCGGCGGCCCACGTCCTACTCCCTCCCCGGCCGCCGACCTCGCGCCATCGAGAAAGCCCACCGGCTCGCCACCGGTGGGCTTTCATTTCATCTCAACTCGACCGGCGAGCCGCCGGTTCAGCTTCGTCTCTTCCTTTCCCTCAGGTCGAACACACGGGGCTGCAGGCGCGGGTCCTCCCCCCTCGGGAAGATCCTGGCCTTCTGCACCTTCTGGGTACCGGTGGTTGGGAGCGCGTCGATGAACAGCACCCAGCCGGGCGCCTTGAAGTAGGCGAGCCGGGCGGCGCACCAGTCCTGGAGCTGAATGGCAAGGTCGTGATCGCCGGCGACGCCTGGGATCGCAACGATACAAGCCATGACCTCTTCCTCCCGTAGCTCGTCGGGGACGGCGAGCACGGCCACCTGCGCAACCGCTTCGTGGGCCTGCAGGCACGCCTCGACCTCCGCTGCCGCGATGTTCTCGCCCGACCGGCGCACGATGTTCTTCTTGCGGTCGATGAAGCACAGCATCCCGTCGGGCGATTGCTTTACTACGTCGCCGGTGTGAAACCAGCCGTTGCGCCACGCCTCCTCGGTCGCCTCGGAGTTCTTCAGGTACCCAGAAAAGAATCCGTGGCGCGGGCCCTCGCGCCCACCCCAGCGCACGCACATCTCGCCTTCCACGTCGCGGGGGACCTCCCGGTCGCGGTCGTCCAGGACACGTGCCTCGAGGCCGCCGAACGGCCTCCCGAAGGCGCGGGTCGCGGGCTGGCGCGGCTCGTGGCAGTCGCTGTACAGGCGTCCGGTCTCCGTCATCCCCCAGACCTCGATCAGTGGGAAGCCAAAGCGTTGCTCGAACGCCGTATGGAGCTCGGGTTCTACGCCCGCTCCGATTCCGAACCTGACACTGTGGCGGCGCTCCTCCGGAGCCTCCGGCTGCCTCAGGAGCAGCGGCGGCATCACGCCGAGGTAGTGAATGATCGTCGCCTGGGCGTTCGCGACGTCCCGCCACCATCGGCCGGGGCTGAAGCGCTCGGGCTGGGCCAGGCAGTTCGCCGTGAGGATGGCGCAGGTCGCGGTCACGGCCTGGGCGTTCATGTGGTAAAGCGGGAGCGGATTCAGGATCCGTTCCCTGCCGTACTCGATCCCGACGAGGCCGCCGAGGTCGCGGTACCAGGCTCCTGCGTTGAGGTAGTAGAAGTTCGTCAGGATGCAGCCCTTCGGCCGGCCCGTGGTGCCGGACGTGTAGAGCAGACTCGCCTCGGTCTCGTGTCCTGGCGGGCCCGGGAGCGGCGCGGGCCGGGGTCTGAGGAGCGTCGCCGGCATGCGTTCGGCATCGACCACGGGCAAGGGCTTCACGTGTGCTCTCGCATCGGCGACCGCGAGCAGGTCCGCCACCCGGCTTCCGATGACGACCGCGAGGTCGGCCTCGGAGTGCTCCATCTGAAAGAGGATCTCGTCGTGCCGGTAGTCGGGGTTGACAGGCACGATGCTGACGCCCAGCGAGTTCAGGGCGAGATAGTGGAAGAAGAACTCGGGGCGGTTCTCGAGGAGAAGGGCGACGCGGTGGCCGTGCCCGTAGCCGGCGGCGCCGTACGCCTGGCGAAGCCCCTCGACCGCTTCCCGGGTCCGAGCATAGGTGAACTCGATCCCGTTGGGATGGTAGGCGCGTCCGACCGCGGCCGGCGCGCAGAGGAAGACGTTCTCAGGCGCCGCGGCCGCGGTCGCCATGAAGGCATCGAAGACCGTCGCCGTCATTTTCGCCCTCCCAGCTCCGGGGCTGGCATCGGGCTGATTGTCCCCTACCCCACGAGTGGATTGCGGACGGTCAGCTCAGGAAATCGGCTGAAATCCCGGTCCGCGGTCCACAACTCGCTCACGCCGTGGTGTATGCAAATGGCGGCGACGCGAGCATCGTGCACCAGCGGCCCTTGAACCCGCCCATTCTGCAGCGTCGAGCGCAGGCGCCCCCAGTAGTCTTCGCCCTCGGATAGGAGGACAAGGCTCGGCGACTCGATCCAGGCGCTGACCTGATCCAGCGTCGCGTCGAGGGGAGAAGGGGGCATGAATATCCGTGGGTGGGTGACGATCGCGATGAATTCGTGCAAACAGGGCCAGGGAATCGCCCATGGCCGGGAACCTTCGGCAAGTTCTGAGATCATCTGATCCGCGCGGGAATGAAGCGGTGAATCCTCCCGGTGCGCGTAGACCAGCAGGTTCGTATCGACTGCGATCACGCGCCGCGGCCTTCGTAAGACCGATCGCGGATCTGACTCCATCCTGCCGACGCGAGCTCCGGGTTGAGTCCGTGTCCTTTGAAGCTCGCCTTTCGGAGGCGGAAGCGGCTGCCTTTGCGTCTGTCCCTCAAAACGCGGCGGAGCCCGTCTTCCAGCAGTGCCCGAACGGTCGTACGTTCACGCGCCGCCACCTGCCTGGCTTCGGCGAGCAACGCGTCGGCGATCTCGACTGTGGTCTTCATATTGCTATCCATATCATTCAATATGGCTATATGTCAACGCACGAAACCCTTTCCCCGGCGTTTGCCATTCGCGCCAGCGGGCAACAGGCAGCATCCGCCGTCGGCAGGCTACGGGATTCCCGCATGTTGCGTTTTTCGTCGCCGGGTTATACAAAGTCGTCGGCTGATCCGGCTTCGTGACGGAATGCCATCATCGGCTGGCACTTCTCAACAGATTGTCCGATAATGATCCACAGGAGCCCAATCTGTCGTGAATTGGGCCAAATGAAACCACAACCTGTAGTGCACGCGACGGGATTGACGCCGACAATAGGTCGGCAGTAAGGTAGCGGCCCACCGATCAGCGGGTGCCCCATTGCACTGTCCGTTTTGCGGTCAAGCCGAGTCCAAGGTAATCGACTCGCGAGAGTCTCCTGAAGGAGTGCGCCGCAGGCGAGAGTGCCTGGGGTGCAGGATGCGCTTCACGACCTACGAGCGCGTGCACGCACTCCCGCTCATGGTGGTCAAACGGGATGGGCGCCGGGAGCAGTTCTCGGCGGAAAAGCTGGCTCGAAGTGTACGAACGGCATGCGCCAAGCGCCCTTTGGAAATCGGGGCGCTCGAGAA
>JACPRT010000132.1 GCA_016189845.1 Chloroflexota bacterium
CGACTGCATGAGCGGACCTTCCTTTTCGGACCGGGACTCGTGGGCGATCATCGCCTGCAGGTCCGAAAGCTCGGCGATTATCTCATCGATCCAGTGCGAGATCATGTCCGCGTTGCTGGCCGCGATACCCAGGCTCACCTGGGGGTCCATGCCTGCCAGGGTCGTCATCGATTTGAAGTCGTCGGCCGCGAATTTTGAGATCTCGCGCCATGACGGGCTCGCAGCCGCTGCCATCATCAGGGCGCTCGACATGATGATCGGAAGGTGGCTGACCGCGGCCACTGCGGTATCGTGCTCGTGCAGGTCGACGAAGAACGGCTTGGCGCCGAGCAACTCGATCATCCGGACCACGCTCCGGACCGAGTCTTCCGGCGCCTTCACGGCCGGCAGCACCGCGTAGTTCGTTCCCGTGAAGAGGTCCGCCCGCGCGTTGTCCTGCCCGCTCTTGCCCCCGCCGGCCAGGGGATCGCCGCCGACGAACCCGGCCTTTTCCGGAAGCAGCTCCGATGCCCAGGCGACGACCTGACGTTTGGTGGTCGCCGTGTCGGTTACGGTTGCGCCGGGCTTCAGGTGCGGGCCCATGTCGACCATGAGCTCGCGCATCGCCAGCACGGGTGTGGCCAGGACCACCACATCGGCATCGCGCACGGCGTCGGGCAATCGCCATTCGGTGCGGTCGACGAACCGGTCTTTCTTGGCCCGGTTGTGGGTCTTGCTGTCGACGTCGTACCCGACGACCTCGAGGTCGCGACCGTTGGCCTTGAGCGCCATGCCCATGGACGACCCGATGAGGCCCAGGCCGATGATTGAGATTCGCTGCATTTCGAGACCCCTGTCTAGACCGGTTGACCGACGACTATGAGACCTACGACACGTATCAGTGGATTCAGAACGGTTGCGATGATCCTGATGGGCAGGAGTACGTCCAGAAGGATAAGCAGGATCAGCGGCGTTGCGCCGAACCGGCCGATGCTGGCGAAGGCTCTTCCGGCCTCGCCGGGTAGTACTCCAATTGCGACTTTGAAGCCGTCGAGCGGCGGCAGCGGGATCAGATTGAAAACAGCTAGGAGAATGTTGAAGAGGATAGCATAGGCGAGGAGATCGCCGACCACGTCGCCGGGGCCGCCCTGGATCAGCGGGATCCGGTCGAACGGCTGGTTCCAGGGCACCGCGCCGAGCCGGAGGGGCAGTCCCAGCAGCAACGCGGTCAGAAGGTTGGCTGCCGGGCCCGCGAACGACGTGATCGCCATTCCGGACACCGGATTCCCACGCATCTTGTTGGGGTTCACAGGCGTCGGCTTGCCCCAACCAAATCCGACGAGCAGGAACAGCAGGCTACCGGCGGGATCCAGGTGGCGTGCGGGATTGAGGCTGACCCGTCCCAGGCGCAGAGCTGTCTGATCTCCCAGCTGCAGTGCCGACCAGGCGTGGCCCGCCTCGTGGACGGTCACCGCCAGGACGACGCCGACGATGCTCGCCAGCGTCAGTGCGACCCATCCAGCAGGATTCTGCGTCAGCAGTTCCAGCGAGCCGAGCAGCATGCGAGCGTCTACTCGTCTTCGCCGTCGTCTTGGTCGTCGTCTTCTTCGTGCTCGTGTTCTTCCGCGCGGAACTGGTTGCCGGCTCGCGGCAGTACGGGCGACATGCCCTTTTCCGCCCTCGGCTTGCGCGGTGGCAGCTCGTCGACCGCCGACCTGATCTCCGAAAGCTGCTCGTCGGAGATCGCGGCGAGGTCGACGACGAGCGCCTCGACCGGCAGGTCGCGGATGAGAGGGAGATCGGCCTTCGGCGGGCAAGCCGAAACCTTAAGCAGGATGTGTTTGCTGACCATCGAGACGGTGGACTGCAGCTGGATCAGGCGTTCGACGGTCAACGGCCACCACGCAGGGTCCGACTGCAGCGTCAGCAGGTCGATCGGGAGGTCCTCGAGCGGCCGAGCCTCTTCTTCGGTGATTCCGAGGCGGACCGTGAATCCGCGCGCCATGTCGTCCTCGCGCAAGACCACTGCCGGCGCCTGGAGCGACTCGACCAGGAAGAAGTCGCAACCGGCCTTGTGCAGGGCGTCCATGTCATCGCCCCGGGCAGAAGTGACGGCGGCGCCCCACAGCATGTCGGTCAGGGTCTCGCCGAGACCGTCCGGCAGGCGGGCGGAGTCGCCCAGGCGAACGATCACTGCGTCCACCTTCTCGGATCCGGGCCGCGCCATGACTTCGGCCGCGGCGTCCGCGTTCACCTCTCCGATCACCAGCATCGCCGGGGTGCGCTTCTGGACGCGCGCCCGCCCGAAGCCGAGCGGTCCCGGGCTGGCCTTGCCGAGCTCCTGCAGCCTGTCTGTCAATTTAGCCACGGTTTGTCTCTCCCTGGTCGCCGTTGGGGCGGCGACGGAGGAACTGCTCCAGTTCTTCGATGAGGGCCCTGGTTTCCGGTTCGGACGCAGCCCCTCCCGGAGCGCCGGCAACTTCGCGGTCGTAGCGCTCTTCGAGCTGCTTCACATATTCGACGACCTGTTGCTGCCCTTCGAGGGCACGGTCGAGACCCGCCATGAACTCGTCCGCCGCAGCCTGAATTTCGGCGAGGTCCAGCTTCATCGGAAGGAATTTCTGGAGCTCGTGCAGCAGCGCCAGGGCCACCTGCGTATTGGGCCTGACCTGGAGATAGTGGGGCGCCCGGCCCCACAGGCTCGCGCAGGGCACGCCGCGGTGCGACATGCCGTCCAGGATGGTGGAGAGAATGCCTGTCGGGCCCTCGTATCGAGAACCTGGCAGCCTGATGTTCTCGAATCCGGGGCCGAGACTCTCGGCCGTGGAGGTCGACATCACCCGTGCGGGACGGGAGTGCGGTACCGCGTCCAGCAGTGCGCCCAGTGACAGGAAGAGCTCCACGTTCGTGGCCTCTGCGACCTGCGACACGAGCGAACCGAAACGGCGCCAGCGAAGATGGGGCTCGACGCCGACCATCAGAACGAGGTCGCGGGCGCCAGGATCGCGGGCTTTCCAGTACAGGAACTCGTTTGCGGGCCAGCCGAGGACCCGCCTTCGCTCGCCCTGCAGCGACACGTTTGGCCGAAGCTGTGTGAAGTCGAAGAATTCTTCCGGGTCGATCGACGCAAATCGAACCGCCCCGTAGCCGCGAGCAACGTAGCGGATGGCGCGCGTTGCCGACTCCGAGGCATCCGACCAGCCGGCAAACGCCGCGATCATGATCGTCCGGTTGAGTTGCGGTCGCTCCGAGAACTCGAGGTCTGGCACATCACCATTCCGAGAAATTCCGAGAATGCGGGGCCCAAACTCGGAGTGTAATTCAAATCCGGCCGCGGGTGAGGTATTCCACCAGTCCGGGGTCGAAGGGGAGGCTGGCGCGGTCGATCTGTGGGCAGGACGACGGCCGGGCCCGCCGGGCCAGGGGCGTGCCGCGGGCGAGGACGTCCACGACATATTCAGCAAGCGCGGGCAGCGAAGCCACGTCTTCAGCGTTGTAGCGGACCAGCGTGGCCAGTGCGTCGGGCTCTCCGTCGCAGTGCATCCGCCAGAGGCGTACCGCGTCGAAACCGTCGAGGAGGGAGAGTTCGTCGGGCCGCCCCAGCGCCAGGCGCCGCTCGATGGCCTTGAGGCCGCCGGCCTGGCCGATCCTGCGAAGCGGGTATCGAAGGTCGAGGTGGGCGGCATCTGCGAAGAGAGGGGCGACGTCCGTGCGCGCCACGGAGGCGAACTCGACCTGCAGGAACGGGACGTCGAACGCGGCGCCATTGAATGTGACGACGAGCCGGTAGCGCTGCGCGGCTTCCGGAAACTCGTCCAGGTTGACGCCGCGAACGTACGCCGTGTAACCCGTGGCGTCGAGGACCCCGACGACCGTGACGCTACTCTCGCCGGGCGAGAGGCCGGTCGTCTCGATGTCGAGAAACGCCGATTCTGCCATAAAGTCGTCGTAGACCCGCCATCGCTGCGACGGCGGCAGCGCGGCATGGAAATAGGCCGCGTTCCGGCGCCTCAGTTGCAGGCGGGACTCCTCCGCATCCAGCCTTCCCCGCGAAGCGATCCGGTCGGCTTCCCCGCGCTCCCGGACGTCATCCCAGTTCAGGAAACCGCGTTGCCAGAGGCGCGCTTCGCCGACCGGGCCGATTCCCGAGAAATGGATGAAAGACGACTCCAGCATGGCCTGACAACATAGCCGTTCCCAGACTGGAAGCGAATGGGTTGATGTCACGGCGCACGCACGTGCCCCGATGATCCCGACCGCAATGAGCGTACCCGCCGGTGCCGCCGCCTTCCAGGCTCGGCCGGCGTCGCCCGCCGCCGCCGTCAACTAGACTTTCGGAGCCGCCACGATCTCGAAGGCGTGCTGAGCAGGACCGCGTTGAAGCTGTGGTTTCCGGACCAGGTATCGCAGGCGACGGGGACGAGGAAGGGGCGCGCATGAAGATCACGAAGATCGAGACGATCCAGGTCAAGGAGTTCTTCCACGTCCTCTGGGTCCATGTCTACACGGACGAGGGTCAGGTGGGCCTCGGGGAGACGTGGTACTTGCCCAGGGCCGTAGCCTCGGTGATCCACGACGTCTACTCGCCGCACCTCATCGGGCGCAACGCGCTGGACAGGGAGGCGCTGTGGAACGTCATGTATGGCATCACCGAGGGGTTCGGTTATGCCGGGGCCGAGTTCAGGGCGCTGTCTGCGATCGACATCGCGCTCTGGGAC
>JACPRT010000015.1 GCA_016189845.1 Chloroflexota bacterium
CCCGGTCGCTGTCGGTTCGGGGAATCTCGGCCTGGAACCGTCCGATTACGAGGTTCCTTCCGCTCACGACGATTCCAAGCGGGCGACCCACGAGCCGCGGACCGGCAAGTTTCGCCTCCAGTGCGGCGAGGGCAGTCATGAAGGCAGGTGCGTCGGTGATCTGGCCGTCCCGCACGACCCCCTCTTTCAGCCCCACCGTGGCCCAGTAACGGACCGCGCCGTTCCTTACGACGATCGCCCGCAGGTTCGAGGCGGAAACGGCGATCACCGCGGACTCCTGCGCGCGGAACGGGACATTCAGGCGTGTCTTGTTAACGCGGCGGTAGGCGGCCTTCAAGCGTGGTAACAGCCGCTCTCGCAGCACGCCCGGCCGAGTCTGTTTCACGACCGGGGCGTGCGCCGATGGCGACGCCGGGGGATTGATTCTGGCAGGCTCTGCCGATCGTGCGGCCACGGGGGCCGATATCCCGGCCTCCTGCACTTGCACGAAAGCGGGCTCGGGCGGATCGTCCATGATGGGATGCGGCGCATCCTGGTCTGCCGCCCGATCGTGGGCTTGGACGTTGATCGATGGCGCGACCGGTCCCCGAGTCACGCTCAGAAGGCCTTCGACCCCATAGAAGGGGATGCGGATCGAACGGCCAACTCGTACATACGGCAGCTCGCCAGTACGCACCATCCGATAGCAGTCGTCGACACTGACCTGCAGGCGCTGGGCGGCCTCATGCAGCGTGAGATAAGGGCGCTGTTCCACTTCGGTCATCTCAGCCCCCCTTCTGCGCCTTCGGCGTGGGGGTCGGGGTACCCTTACCGGCGCCGGGCTGGGCCGCGTCGTCGAGGGGCAGGTGGCTGTAGATCACCGCGGCGAGCGTGAGGGCGTGTATTCCCTTCTCTTCGGTGACGAGCGCCGATTGCAGCTCCAGAGTCTCGACCCGCCCGAACTCCATCGCCGCGAGGAACGCCTGGATCTGGTCGAGATTGCCGGTTGCCCTGATGAAGAACGGCGTGACCCTGACCTTCTCCCCCTCCTTCTGGACGAACGTATCCGAGCGGGTGCCCGCGCTGGTGACGGCTACTCCTGTTTGAGACGCCGCCAGCAGGGTGAGCTGCACCAGTTCTTCCTCGGGGATCGTCGTCACGCGGCCAGTCTTCAGGGCTTCGAGGGTCGCCTGCGCCTCGACCAGGTCAGCTTCCGCCGCAGATACCTCGGGAGGCGGGCGCAGCAACGCGGCCCGGTTCGCGTCGGCCCGGTACTGCAGGTCGGCGATCTTTCTGTTCTCCTGGACGTATCGCACCCCCAGGACCAGATACCCCACCAGGATCAGCGCGATCAGCGTCAGCGGCGTGCGCAGGAGGCGAAGAACGTGTTCGAAACGCCTCGCGACGGGCGGCCGCTTTTCGATTTCGGTTTGCATCCCTACTGCTCCGACCACGACGTGACCGAAACGCCGGTGCTATCCAGGCTGGCAGTCACGTCGACCTCCTTGCCGTTGAGGACCACGGTGATCGTGTACGTCCTGACAGCGAGGACCGGCGCGGTATTTCCGCTGGTCGCGGTCGCCTCCTGGCCGTTCGATTGCGTGTCTTCCTCGGCGCGCATCTTGCTTTCGGCGTAGAAGGTACCGGGCACGAGATCTGCGGACATGTCGAACGACAGTTGCGTCGAATCCTGGGCGGCGATCGGAACGCTCACGTCCCAGGTGTATTCCCATCGCCCGTTGCCGTCGCTGTTGCGCGACGGGTCCGCGGTAGTGAAGCCGGTCGTCGATCCGGTCTCATGGTCGAAATCCGTGGTGGTGTAGTGCTTGAGCCAGTTGATGGTCCGCGTGCTGGTCGCGTTGTTCGTGACCGTGACGGTGTAGGTGAAGGTCAGGCCGTCGCCAGCCGAAACCAGGGCCGGATCGACCGCGGTCGAGACCTGGATGTCGCCCATCGTCGCTACCCGAACGCTGGACGTCATGGGTGCACTAACCGTACCGATGTCGACGAAACGCGCAGAGCCACCGACGAAGTAGTCGCCTTCGCGCTCGTCAATCTCCATCTGCCATGTCATGGAGGCCTCGCCGCCAAAACCCGGGACCGACACCGCGGGGGTGATGGTCCATCGCCATTTGCCGGCGGTGTAGGCGGGATTCTCGGTCGTGAATCCGCTCGTCGAGTTGGTTATGTAGTCCGGGCTGAACGACTGCGGGTCGGCCTCGACGCGGTCGATCGACTGCGCCGAGCTTCCATCGTTGACGACCCGGACGGTGTAGGTCACCGTCGTGGCCGTGTCGGGCGCGATGAGGGAGGGCGTGACGGTCAGGAATACGCTCAGGCCATCGCCCTCCGGCGCCACCGACGACTGGGTCACCGTGATCGTTGCGGTGCCTTCCGGCAATTCGAGCGTGTACACCGTGCTCGGTGGTACTCCGGTCATCCCTTCCAGGAATGCCGAATCGTTGCCGATCCGCCACAGGGCGTGCTCGGCCGCCGAGATCGCGCCGCCGCTGCTCGATCCGATCGGGCTGGATGTCTCCTGGGCGCGAAGCGCGGTGGCCGCTCTGGCGACCAGGGGCGCCGCAATCGCGCCGCACATGACCAGCCCGATCATGCCGAACGCCAGCGATGTGTAACCGCGCTGCGCTGCGCTCGCCAGCCTGCCCACGTCAACGCGCCCTCATGCTGACGTTGAGCGATACGTCCTCTGCGAAGGATGTACCGCCGTCGGGGGTTACGGTGAAACCGATTGCAACGAGCCCCCCGGACCGTGAGAAGGCAAGGCCGGAGATCTTGTGAGCTGCAACGATCGTGGTGCTGTCGCAGGTGCGCTGCAGGTCCGTGGCTGTCAGCGCGTAGGAGCACGTGTGAGGCGCCCCGACGCTGTCGGTCCAGGTAAAGTCCGCGTCGCCCACCGCGGGCGCGCCGTCGCTCAGATCGCTGCTGCTCGCCTGGCGTATGTCTCGCGACAGCCAGAGGGTCGCCTTCCGGACTTCGGTCAGCGTCTCCACCCTCGCCGCGCCCGAGTCGGAAGCCTTGTACAGCTGGTACACCGACGACACGACGATCGAGGCAAGGACGCTTGCGATGCCCATCCCGGCCACGAACTCGACCAGAAGGAAGCCACGCTGGAGGCTGCGGCGCTTCACCGGTTCACCTTGACAATCCGGTGGGTGAGTACGGTGGACCCGTTGCGCTGGACTGTGATGTCGACGTACTGGATCGCGGCGTCGCCGTCCGGGAACGCCAGGGTCGTGTTGGAAACCGTGAATCGAGCCGGCGTCGTGACCGACTCGTACTGCCCCCCGGTGGTGACGTAGGCGGCGTCCAGGACCAGTTCGGCCTGCGAGACGGCGATCCAGCTGGCGGTCGTCCTGCTCGACGCGCGGTCGATTACGCGGGCGGACACCGACATGGCGCCGGCCGCGGTCGCGACCGCGGTCGCCACGATCGCAATCGCGAAGACCGTTTCGACCATGATGAAGCCGCGCTGACGGGGTTTCATAAAAAACGAAGCTCAGGAATCGATGACCGTCAGGATGGAATACATCGGCATGATGATCGCCAGCGCCATGAAGCCCACGAGCGATGCGATCACGACCGTCGAAAGTGGTTCCAGGAGGGCGCCAAACGTCTTCACCGCCTCGGTGGCGTCCTTCTTGTAGAACTCGGCGATCTTCCGCAGGTTCGTGTCGAGGGTACCGGTGTCTTCCGCTACCCGCAGCGCCTGGGTGAGCGTCGCCGGGAATACGCCGGTCTCGGCGAGCGGGGTTGCAAGCCCCTCGCCGGCGATCAGCCGGACCCGCGCCTGCCTCAGCGCCCGCTTGACGACCTCGTTCGATGCCGTGTCGATTGCGACATCCATCGAGTCGGCGAGGGGAAGCCCTGCCGACGTCAGGGCGGACAGCGCCGCTGCGGTACGCGCGACGTCGCTCTGGAGAACGATCTTCGAGATCACCGGCGTCTTGAGGATCCAGGTGTGGATCAAGAACCGCCCACGTTCTGTCTTCCCGAACCGGTAGATAGCGAGGGCCGTCACGGCCAGTCCGATCATCAGGTGCAGCTTGAACGCCTGCAGGAACGTGGACAGGGCGATCAGGATTCGCGTGGGTGCCGGCAAGCCTGCGTCGAGGCCCTGGAACAGGCCGATCATCGGGGGCAGCGTCACCGTGAGCATCATGTAGCTGACGCCGAGCCCCAGCGTCATCACGATGGCCGGGTAGATCATCGCCTTCTTGAGCTGGGATACCGCGGACGCCGCCGATTCCAGGAATTCCGATGCGTGCTGGAGTGCCGCCACGATTGGCGCCCCGTGATCGCTGGTCGCGATCGTCTTGACGTATACGTTGTTGAAGACCTTCGGGTGCCTGGCCATGGCACCCGACAGCGACATCCCTGCCGAGAGGTCAGACAGCATCACGTCTATGACCCTACCGAGCGCTTTCTTCTGCCGCTGTTCGACGAGGATCTCCAGAGATGGCACCAAAGGGATTCCGGCTTCGAGCAGCGTCGTCAACTCACGCGTAAACGACATGAGTTCTCGGCGTGTCACCTTGTCGCCCGCGTCGAGAAGGCCGAAGAAGTACTTGCGCTTGGGCAATTCCGCGACATCGACCGGAGTGTTCTGCGCCTTACCGGCTGCCGTCGCTGACGCCTGTGTCATAGTGCGTAGACACTCCGCAGGATTTCGATCGGGGTCGTGACGCCTTGCAGGGCCTTCCCGATGGCGTCTTCCTTCATGGGCACCAGGCCATCCGCGGTCGCGCGGGCGAAGAGTTCTTGATGGCCGACGCCCTTGTTCACGAGCGACTTGAAATCGTCGCTTGCCACCAGCACCTCGAAGACGCCGGTGCGGCCGAAGTAACCGGTGGATGAACAGAAATAGCAGCCTTCGCCCTTATACAGCCGCGCTCCAGGGTCGTCCGGCTTGCCATTGAGGATCTGGAGGTCGCGTTCCTCGGGCCAGTACGGCACCGAGCAGTGAGGGTCGATCTTCCGGATCATCCGCTGTGCCACGACTCCGAGCAGCGCCGACGACAGCAGGAACGGCTCGACACCGAGGTCGACGATCCTCGTGACCGCACGGGTCGCGTCGTTGGCGTGAATCGAAGAGAGGACCAGGTGTCCGGTCAGCGCCGCCTGCACCGCGATGCGGGCGGTTTCGGCGTCACGGATCTCGCCGACCATGATCACGTCGGGATCAAGGCGTAGGATCGCCCGCAGGCTGCTGGCGAACGTTACCGCGGCTTTGTTGTTGATCTGCATCGAGTTGATTCCCTCGAACCGGTATTCGACAGGGTCCTCGATGGTGACGATGTTCAGCTTCTTGCGGTCGATTTCATTGAGCGACGCATAAAGCGTCGTGGTCTTACCGGCGCCGGTCGGCCCGGCCACGAGCATGATCCCGTACGGGGCGGCGAGCATCCGGCGGATGCCGTCCACAGAGGTCTGGGCGAGGCCCAGGCCGTCCAGCGAAAACAGCTTCAACGACTTGTTCAACAGACGGAGCACGACCATCTCGCCGTGGATCGTGTCCGCAGTGGCGGCGCGAACGTCGACGCTGGCCTGGCCAATGCGGACTGCGAAGTGACCGTCCTGCGGGCGCCGTCGTTCTGCGATGTCCATCCCGGCCAGTACCTTGATCCTGGACACGATCGCGTTGTGCGCGGCCAGCGGGAGCCTGGTGACCTCCTGCAGGATGCCATCGATCCTCAGCCGCACACGGAGACGGTCGTCCATCGGTTCCACATGAATGTCCGTAGCGCGTGCCTTGACTGCCTGCGCCATCAGGCTGTCGACGACCTGCATGATCGGGCTCGAGTTGGGGTCGTCGGTGATCAGCTCGGCTTCCTGGACGAGCGGGATCTCCCGGACCGCGTCCTTGACGACCGAATCGGCTTTACCGGCGAAGCTTTCGTCGACGGCCTCGACGAATGCTTCCGGCATGGACGCCGAGTAGTGGACGTCGATGGCCTTCAGGACGTCGTCGACGCTGCCGAGGAGGGGGACGACCTCCATGCGGGAGCGCGCCTCGAGGGCCTGGATGGCGCCGTAGTCGGTCGGATTGGCCATCACGACGATCAGGCGGTCGCCCTCGATCCTCGCGGGGAACGCCAGGTACTTGCGAGCAAGGCTTTCGGGGACCAGCGAGGTCGCCGGCTTTTCGGCAGCGAGGGACGCCCAGTCGAACTTGCCGGACTCGGTTGCTGGTGTCATTTCGATGGCCGCTGGAGGCTTGTGACCATTGCCCCTTGAGGCGATCACGCAGCCCCCTCCAGTGCGACCGTCTTCTGCTCGCGCTTGCCGATCCATCGGTTCTCCAGCGCCAATGCGACCGCATGGGCACGGCCGCGCGCGGCCAGCTTGTCAAGGATATTGGCGATGTGGTTCTTGACGGTCCGCTCCGCGATCTCGAGCGACTCGGCGATTTCCTTGTTCGCCCTGCCGGAGGCGACCATCTCCAGGATTACGAGTTCACGCTCCGTGAGCGGGCACCGCTGGACCGGTGCCGCGCTGGGGTCATGAATGAGACTGCCGCGCAGCCGGCGCTGTAGCTCTATAACCAGCTCGTTCAGCAGGGACGGTCGCCGTATCAGATCTTGCTGGAGTGGAAAGCCGCCGTTTGCCACTTCGGCGACCGTGTGGGCGATCTGATTGATGGATGCGTCCCGGCCGACGCAGGCCCGGGCGCCCGCGGCGAGCGCGAGGCTCAGGCGGGCGTCGTCCACCGAATCGCACAGCCCGATCACCGGGATCGCCGGGGACCTCCACGCAAGCTGGCCCATGAGCTCGACCGCGGCAGGCGCCGGGAACGCAATGTCGACCGCCACTACGTCGGCCGACAGCGCATCCACCTGGGCCAGCGTGTCCGGCGTCACCGAGGGAAGCACGGCGACGTCGATCGGGGCTTCACTTCGCATCTTGGGCGCGGCCTGCTGCCAGAACCCCTCGTGTGAATCGATGACCAGGAGCCTTACCCGTTTCATTTGCGCCCTCCCCGGGCGAGTCGATGGGGCATTTGCCGCGCCGCCGTTTGCTCTTCGCACTTTCACGCGCGCAGCGGGGGGATCAGGGAGCGGTGCGGGGTGGTCGAGGTGTGCGGTCGGTGGATAGACGGGGAAGCCCCAGTTTGACTTGGGGTGGGCGTATCTGGGAGTGCCCAAAAGGACCATGCCATTTGGTCCCGCGGACCCATGCCGCAGGGGGGTCGCGTTCATAAGCTGAGACGCCAGTAGGGCACCGGACCTGCAAGTTTTGAATGGAGGCGCAGTATGAGAAATTTCATCAGGCCCAAGAAGAACCAGCGAGGATTCACCCTGGTAGAGCTGGTGGTGGTGCTCGGCATCATGGCCGCCCTTGCCGCGGTCGTAGTGCCTGTAGTGGCCAGGTTCGCCGGCCGAGGCGATACCGAGGCCAACAACACCGAGAAGCAGACCGTCCAGGCTGCGTTCGACCTCTACATGTCGGACAACGCGCTGGCGTCGGTCACCGCCAGCGGCACGTCGACCACAGCCTGGTCGGCGATCGACCCGGGCAGCGTCGGCACGAACATGTATCCCGGATATCTGCGCCAGGCGACCACCAAGTGTGGCTACACCTGGTCGGCCGACGGAACGCTCACGCAGGGCGCCTGTCCGTAACGTCTACCTGATCAACTAGCCCGCCCCATCCGCGGACCGGGAGGCATTGTGCATGCCTCCCGGTTTTTTTCGTCTCGGTGCATCCGAGCGAAGGCAAGGATTTCGTCAGCGACGGCGGTTGAAATGGGTGCTGGCCGCAATCGGATTGCGTGCTGGCGGGGAAACCGGCTTCGAGCGGGGATGGTAATGTAGGGCCACGTTGCGAGAGACTATGCAATTGATCGAGATCGCACACGCCGAAAGCGTTGAAACCGGCTGGCAAAAGCCAACACGCATGGCTGCTGACAAGATCCTGATCGTTGAAGACGGGGCGGAGTTGCGTCGGGCCCTCACTGGCCTTTTTGCGGATGCCGGGTTCGAACCCCATGGCGTGGCCGACGGCGACAGCGCCATGCGGGCGTTCTACTCGGTTCAGCCTGATCTCGCGCTGCTTGACATCCGCCTTCCCGGGCTGAACGGCCTGGAGCTTTGCTCCCGAATTCGCGAGATGTCGGACATTCCCATCATCATCTTCAGCGGCATCGGAGACACCAAGGAGAAGCTGGAGGCGTTCAGCAGGGGCGCCGACGACTATGTCGTCAAGACGGCCAGCCTCGACGAGTTGCTCGCGCGGGTACACGCCGGGTTGCGTCGAGCTACGAAGCCGCCGCAGCCGCAGGAGGCCAGCAACGAGGTCTACCAGGACGCGGTCATCCACGTGGATTTCGCCCGCTCGACGGTGACTGTCCACGGCAAGCCGGTCGACCTTACCCCCACCGAGTACCAGCTGTTGACGATCCTGGTCCAGAACGTTGGACATCCGATCAGGGCCGATCAGCTGTTGCGACGGGTCTGGGGGCCGGAGTACAGCACAGAGGACCTGGTGAAGTGGCACATCCGCCACCTTCGAAGGAAGATCGAGGTCGACGCGGAACGGCCCAAGCTGGTCGTAACCCGCCGGGGCTTCGGCTACGTGTACGTCCGCCCGGTGGAAGCGGACGGTCGCTAGACCTGCCCCGGTCCCGCTCGGGTTTCACTCCTGGTCCGCCGGTCGTGATCTACCGTCGGTTCTCCTTCGCCTCGGGGTTAACACAGTAGGGCGGTGCATCTCCTCGGATTCCAGCAATCACGTTCTCGACGCACATCATGGCCATCCTAAAGCGCGTCGATCGCGTGGCGCTGGCGACGTGCGAGACGACGGTGTCCCGCATGCGCGCCGCAGCTTCGGGGAACGTGCGCCGTGTGACGACGATCCTGGGTCTTTGCCCGGGAACATTTGCGCCACGCGAAGTCATGTTCCGTCGATCTCCCGCCTGTTCTGACCCGTCTTGGTCCCAGCTTGTGGTCCCAGCCCCTTCTTTTGGAGGCATACCAAGCGTCGGGTCAGTGTAATGGTGCAAGAGCGACGACGGCACTTCTAAGAAACACACGTTTCGGATGCCGCCAATGGTCTTGGGAGAGTGCCACGCGGTACTTTTCGATGATGGTTCCGGGGCGGGACATGCCAGTGCGGCGCTTCCGAAAACTGATATTCCCGGCGATATAAAAGCGCTACGCTGATATCAC
>JACPRT010000133.1 GCA_016189845.1 Chloroflexota bacterium
CCTGCATGCCGTCCGGCCCGACTACGGATCGGTCGGGATCCGCACATGGCCACAGATCCTGGCGCACGCCGGGTCCTACACGGCCGCGGTGGGGCAAATGCAGTTCTATCCCTGGGATGCCAAGCACGGGTTCCAGTACCGGGTGATCTGCGAGGACAAGCGCTGGCTGCGGGTACGCGACGACTATTTCCACTATCTCAAGCTTCACGGGTACCGGACGCTGCACGGCAACGAGCACGAGGGCTATTTCGAGAACCGGGGCGCCATCATCCACCGGCTGCCGTACGAGTTCTCGTGGGACCACTTCGTGGGCATGGAGGCGAGGAAGTTCATCGACACCTACGCCGGCGACGGACCGTTCGCCCTGATGATCGGTTTCCCGGGACCGCACTGCCCCTACGACCCCTCCCCCGACTTCGAGGGCAACAAGTTCGACCCCGCGACCATGCCGGACG
The DNA here is from genome assembly GCA_016189845.1 of Chloroflexota bacterium. Classification (GTDB taxonomy): domain Bacteria; phylum Chloroflexota; class Dehalococcoidia; order Lucifugimonadales; family Lucifugimonadaceae; genus VGZT01. The sequence continues at coordinate 456 of JACPRT010000133.1, forward strand.
CAATCCCCGAGTCGCCTGGCGTCACCCCGAAGCTTCGGCAGCAGAGCATCGACGGCAACAAGCGGCCATGGAACGGGGTCGACTACACGGAGTTCACCGACGCCCACAAGAAGAAGATCCGGGCGCACTACGCCGGGCTGGTGAAGCAGATCGACCACGAGGTCGGCCAGATCCTGGAGGCGCTGCGGGGGAAGGGCGTCCTCGACAACACGGTCATCGTTTTCGCGACGGACCACGCGGACTACCTGGGCGACCATAGCCTGATCGGCAAGGCGTCGTTCTACGAGACGTGCATGCGAATCCCGCTGATCGTAGCGCCGGCGGGCGGCGTAGGGGGTTCGGTCGACCAGGGGGCGCTCAACCAGGACCTTGTCGAGCTGCGCGACGTCACCGCGACGATCCTTGGCTTTGGCGGTTGCGAGATCCCTCGCCATATGGATTCGAGGCCGCTTCCCGGGCTCGGGCTGACGGACCTGCCGCCACGGCAGAAGATCTTCGGGATGCTGACCGATGGGCTGATGGCCTTCGATGGCCGCTGGAAGCTGGCGAAGTACGCGACCGGCGAGGTCGTGCTGTTCGATCTCGAGGCCGACCCGTTGGAGCAGACCAACCTGGCGGGCGACCCCAGGCATGCCGACCAGTACCGGCGACTCGACATGGATCTCACTCGCGAGGTGATGGAGTCGGTGCGGGTCTCCGTACACGACCGTCTCGCCCATAAGGGCGACATGTCGCAGGATGAGATATTCGGGCGCGGCGACTGGCGACGGCCGTGGCCTGCCCCGATCGACTTCGCTCTGGACTGACCATGGGGCTGACCGTGACGACGCCGCTCATTTTCGCGAAGGTCTGACGACGATCCATGGCTACGCCCCACCCTTGCTGCGGACCCGGCCGGGGGGACGGGTCGGAGTCAACGGACTCCCGCGCCCTACCGCCTGCGCCGCATGCCGGGTTGCATCGCGGCGAGGCCCGACAGGTCGAGCCCATTCACTCGTCACTCGTCTCGATGGCGGGTGGCGACTTCCTGATGGGGTCCGACAACACGCGGTTTCCGGCGGACGGCGAAGGGCCGGTGCGCAAGGTCTCGCTGAGCGGATACAGGATCGACCGCTACGCCGTCACCAACGCGCAGTTTGCGAGGTTCGTCGAGGCGACCGGATACGTGACCGATGCCGAGCGATACGGGTGGTCGTTCGTGTTCCATCTGTTCGTGCCAAAGCGGCTCGCTCGCAAGGTGACCCACGCGGTGAGCGGGGTCGAGTGGTGGTGGCAGGTCAAGGGCGCCTGCTGGAAGCGCCCTGAGGGACCCGGGTCCGGGACCGACGGCCGTGAGGGGCATCCGGTCGTCCACGTGTCGTGGAATGATGCGGTCGCCTACAGCGCATGGGCGGGCTGTCGACTGCCTACCGAAGCCGAGTGGGAGTTTGCTGCGCGCGGCGGGCTCAAACAGGCCACATACCCGTGGGGCAACGAGCTGACGCCTGGCGGCGAGCACCGGTGCAACATCTGGCAGGGCCAGTTCCCAACTCGTAACACGTCAGAGGACGGCTTTCCCGGCACAGCGCCGGTGGACGCTTACGAGCCGAATGGATTCGGGCTTTACAACATGTCAGGAAACGTATGGGAATGGTGCGGTGACTGGTTCAGCGCCGATCACCACCGCGATGGGCCACGCACCGATCCCAAAGGACCGCCAACCGGGGATGCCAGGGTGATCAGGGGCGGTTCGTACCTGTGCCACGAGTCCTACTGCAACCGCTATCGCGTTGCGGCCAGGAGTCTCAATACGGTGGACAGTTCCACCGGCAATATGGGATTTCGAGTCGTAAGGGACGGATAAGCACCGCCGGATGCGTGTCCGGGTGGTCGTCCTCGAGGTTTTGGAACAACGCCGCGATGGGAACGCTCGTGCCTCGGAACACCCAGGCACCGCCTACGCGTTCTGAATCCCGCTCTACCGCCGGGCACGAAGACCAATCGATCATGTTCGCAGAGTATCGTCACCGGGTTCGATGGCGGCATGATCGCGCTGTCAATGAGCCGGCGAAAGCCGTGCTTCGCAACCCGTTGTCAACGGATGAGACGGCATCGGGTGCCACCTGCAATTCCGGCCCGTATGGTACGCGGACCAATTCGCATGTCGCACCCCGCACCGGCACGGTGCGGGGAAGATTCCTGA
>JACPRT010000128.1 GCA_016189845.1 Chloroflexota bacterium
GCCATGACGGCGTCCTCGTCGCCATAGGAGGTCAGCATGAGCACGCGTGTATCAGGGAGACGTTCGCGCAGCTGCCTGCAGGCCTCGATGCCGTCGGTGCCGGGCATCCGGACATCCATCAGCACGACGTCGGGGCGCAGTACGGTCGCAGCGCGCAATGCGCTGGCCGCATCGGGCGCCTCCCCCGACACCTCGAAGTCCTTTTCGATCTCGAGGACGGCCCGCAGTCCCAGGCGGACTACCTCGTGGTCATCGACGATCATCACCTTGATGCGTGCCACTCGTCACCTCCACCAGCGGAAGCTTCATCGTCACAGTCGTCCCGTGACCGGATTGACTCTCGACGCGCAGGCTTCCGCCCAGCTCCTCCGCTCGCTGCCGCATGTTCTCGATCCCGTACCCGGGAGGACGCGTCGCTACGTCGAATCCTCGTCCGTCGTCCTTGACCGACAGGATCGCCTTGTCCGGGCCAATCTCAAGGCCCACGACGACTCGGCTTGAACGCGCATGCTTGAGAACGTTGGCAAGCGCCTCCTGCAAGACGCGGTAGCAGGCCGACGCGACCGGAACCGGGACCGGGTGCGCTTCGCCGGCGATGTCCACCGTGACCGGGATGCCCGATACCGTGCCGAACTCGCGGCACTGGTTGCGCACCACCGTTGGGAGGTCGTTCTGGCCCGCAAGGAGCGGCTTGAGGTCGTAGATGTAGTGCCTGGTCTCAAGCAGCGTCTGCTTTGCAAGCGGGACCAATCTCTGAAGGCGCTCCGCCAGCGGTCCGGGCTGGTTCCTTGCGATCTCCGCGCATGTCTCCAGGTTGAGGTTCAAGGCGTAGATGGACTGCGCAATCCCGTCGTGGATCTCCCGGGCGATCCGGTTCCGCTCCTCCTGCGCGGCCAGCTCCGCCTTCTGGGCCCGCTCCTGAAGCTCCATGGCGCGCTGCGCCTGCGCTCTCTCGCCGTCGACCGCCGCGCGCCTGCGCTTTCGCTCGATCTCTGTCACCAGGTTGCCCGCAACTACCACGGCAAGCATGCTCGCCAGCCGCCCGAACAGGATCTTCTCCTCCTCGGCGGTGTAGGAGACGCCAGGTGGGAGCCAGATGCTGATGACGGTGTACGCCACCGCCGTGAGAGCGAAGACCGCGAAGCTGGCCCTTCGGGACGGGAATACCAGGCCGACGCCCAGGAGGGCCGGGTAGTAGAAGACGAAGAACGAGTTGTCAAAGCGCGAGGTCATGCCGATGCCGGCGCTGATGATTGCCAGGTCGAGCAGGCTGAGCCCGATCACGTGGCGCCGCCCGACCGGCCATCCCCTCACGAGTCGCCATTGCACGTAGCCGTTGACGACCCCGAGCATCACCCCGAGCGTGTTGAGGATCGCTACCTGTCCCGTGCGGTCGCCCCGGTAGTTCAGGACGAATAGCCAGGCCGCGAGGAGGAACCACCGGACGACGACCGTCACCCGCTGGGTATAGCGGTAGTCGTCGGACTGGTTCTGCGACGCCGAGGGGTCCGCCATGGCTCAAGTCGTGGGCAAGCATACACGGCATCCACGAAGCGGTTCGAATGAACCATCCGGAAATGGTCCGGTTCCCCCTCCAGGCGGGCGTCACCCACGACTAACTTCAAGTCGTGGCTGCTGACGCTCGGAGTCGACCATGACCGCTTCATATATGCCTGCAGAACGCCGGCCGATCGCGGCGAGGCACAGCCGGTGGGCGAACGCCTGCTCTGCGTGGCTTTCCAGCCGAAGGGTGGCCCCCAATGCGATCTCCATCGGCGGCGCTCTGGCGGCGATCGCAGCGGGCCTCGCGTTCTCGTTGACCGGCCGTGGGCTGCCGATCGATCGAGCACTCTGGCTGGCCGGCGCAGCGCTGGTCGTCGTGCGACTCCTCGCCAACATGCTCGATGGGATGGTCGCACTGCGTTCCAGCCGAGCCTCACCGCTGGGCGAGCTCTTCAACGAAGTCCCGGACCGCGTCTCCGATCTAGCCGTGCTGGTGGGGCTCGGCTACGGCGCGGCCGGTAACCCAACGCTGGGCTGGCTGGCCGCCATCATCGCGATATTCGTCGCATACGCCCGAACGGCGGCCTCGCACGCAGGTGCGCCGGCGGATTTCAGGGGACCGATGGCGAAGCAGCAACGCATGGCTGTGGTCATCGCGGCCGCGGTTGCGATGGCCATTGCGCCGTCGGCATGGCAGCAGGCGGGCGGAGTCGGCCTGCCGGGGATTGGCCTGGCAGTCATTTCCGCAGGCGGAATCGCGACCGCGATCCGCAGGCTAGTGCGAGCCGGAGTCCTGCTGGGGCGGGCGGCGGCGACGGCCCGGTTGCCCGAGGACTACTGAGCCGGGAGGTGCGTTCCGTGACGACCATCGTTTCACTGCTCGATCAGGCGGCGGCCACCTACGGGTCGCGGCAGGCGCTTGCGGTTACCCGTGGCATCCGGCCCGAGAGATGGTCCTACTCTGCTCTACGCGAGTTCAGCCTGAAGGTGGCGACGTACCTGGCAAGACGGAACGTGCGTCCCGGCGACTTCGTGGTCGTTTGGGCGCCGAACAGCCCCGAATGGGTGGCCCTGTTCTTCGGGTGCCTGCGCGCGGGCGCCGTGCTCGTGCCCCTCGACCTCCGCTGTTCGTTCGATTTCGCGTCGAAGATCGCGTGCCGCGTCAAGCCACGGCTCATCATTGCGTCGAAAGCGCTGGGCGAGAGCGCAAAACGCCTGGCGCCAGATGCGATTCTGATCGAAGACCTGCCAGGCCTGGCAGGCGAGGCCGGATACCCGGCGGTCGAACACGAACTGCGACCCTGGGACATGGCCGAGCTGATGTTTACGTCGGGGACGACCGGCGAGCCCAAGGGGGTCGTTCTGACCCACGGCAACATCGTCGCGAATGTGCGAGCCGCTGCCCTGGCTGTTCCTCCCCGGCCCGAATATCGGCTGCTTTCGCTGCTGCCGCTCAGCCACATGCTCGAGCAGACCGTCGGCCTGCTGGCGCCACTTTCGGGCGGGGCAAGCATCGTGTACCCGGCGAGCCGGCAGCCGGCCGTGATTTTTAAGGCCCTTCGGGAGGAACGAATCACCACGGTGGCGGTCGTTCCGGAGGTCCTACGGCTGTTCTGGGACGCCATCGACCGCGAGGTCCAGAAACGGGGCAAGGGTCGGACATTCGAGCGGCTTCGCGCCGGAGCAGTCCATTTGCCAATGCGAGCGAGGCGTGCCCTGTTTCACAGTCTCCACCGCCGTCTCGGTGGCAGGCTCGGGTTCTTCATGGTCGGTGGGGCGCACCTCGACCCCGAGCTGGCTAGGAAATGGGAGTCAATCGGGATCTATGTCCTTCAGGGGTACGGGACCACCGAGGCGTCGCCAGTTGTGACGACGAACACGTTTCGTGATCGCAAGTTCGACAGTGTTGGCCGGGTCCTTCAGGGACAGGAGCTGCGGATCGCGGCGGACGGCGAGGTCCAGATACGGGGCAGGAACGTGACGTCGGGCTACTGGCGGGATGCCGCAACGACCGAAGCGGCGTTCGAAGGGGACTGGTATCGCACGGGCGACCTGGGCAATATCGATGCAGATGGCCACCTGCACCTCCACGGCCGCAAGAAGGACATGATCGTCCTCGAGAACGGCATGAACGTGTACGCCCAGGATGTCGAAAATGCATTGAAATCGCATCCGGACGTAGCCGACGCCGCAGTGCTCGGAATTCCCGATGGGGCAGGGCGGACCCAGGTACACGCCGCGGTGCTGCTGAGGCCCGCCGTTGCCGATGCTTCCGCAGCCGTCGAGTGCGCGAATACGAGACTGGCCGGCCACCAGAAGGTCCGCAGCTTCACGGTCTGGCCGTTTGAAGACTTCCCGCGCACCCACACGCTCAAGGTCAGGAAGCAGGAAGTGGCGGCCTACGTGGTCGGGCACGTCCTTCCGCCCAGGAGCACGCCAGCCACGAACGCTCCAACCGCAGCGCCCAATCATCTCGCGAAACCGGGGTTGGTCGCCGTAGTCGCGTCCATCGCAGCCGTAGGCGCGAGCGAAGTCCACCCCGACGACCAGCTCGAGGGCGACCTCGGGCTGGATTCACTGAAGAGGGTCGAGCTGTTGTCGGCAATCGAAGCCGACCTCGGGGTGTATCTCGACGAATCGACCGTTGGGCCCGATACCACGGTCGAGACGCTTGGACAGCTGCTCGACACCGCGACGGCGCCGGTGGAACCGCGTTTCCCCGCCTGGCCGACCCACCCAATCGCCAGAGCGGCGAGGTCATTCGTGCAGTCGACCGCACTCCGGCCCCTTGTCAGGACGATCGCAAGGATCGAACCGGAGGGAGATAGCGTCCTGGCGTGCCTGAGCGAGCCCGTGCTGATCGCCGCCAACCACCAGAGCCACCTCGACACGGCGGTGGTGCTCGCATGCCTGCCCGCCCGTCTGCGCCGCAGGGTAGCGGTGGCGGCCGCGGCCGACTACTGGTTCGAAGCGGGCCGCCTCCGGAGGCTCGTAGCCGGGTTTGCATTCAACGGCTTCCCCTTCTCTCGCACGACCGCGGTGCGGCCCACCCTGCGGCACTGCGGCCGGCTGGTGGACAAGGGATGGTCGATCCTCATCTACCCGGAAGGTACCCGTTCGACGGACGGCAGCGTAGCTGACTTCAAGCCGGGGACCGGCCTGATGGCGATAGAGCTCGGCGTGCCAGTGGTCCCGGTCTACATCGCCGGTACGGCAAGCATTCTGCCGAAGGGGCAGGCCGTCCCTCGTCCTGGGCCGGTCACGGTGCGGATCGGCGAGCCGCTGAGGATTTCTCGCGGCACGTCGCCTGTAGACGCAACGCGTCGAATACGGGAGGCAATCGACGCCCTTGCCACGCGCACCGGTCGAAGCGTGATCGAACGGCCCGCCGGCCGGGTCGACCCGTCTGCCGGGCAGGTCGAACGGCCGGCCGGGTCATGATTGCCAGCCCGTTCGCGAGTCCGCTGTTCGCGCCCATGGCCATCGCGCTGGCCGCGTTGCTCGCGATGTTCCTGGTCGCCATAGCCATCTCGCATCGCGTGCGCGTTGCCGAGATTCGCCGCAGCGTCCTGTTCCGGCGGTGGAAGGTGTGGGCGATCATCGCGCCGGTGTTCTCGCTGGCTGCTCTGGCAGGAACGGTCCCGCTGGCGACGCTGATTGCCGTGATCGCCTCGATTGGCGCGTGGGAATACGGCCGCCTGACCGGCATCTCAGGCTGGCATACGCTCGTCCTGGTCGCAGCGGCGTCGATCACCCCGTTCCTGGCGCTGAGCACCCAGTCCACCCTGCTCACGGCGGCAAGCGTCGGGGTGCTGGCGGCGACGGGCATTCCGCTCGTAATTCGCAACGACGGTCACGCCGTCCGTTCGGTTGCATTCATGCTGCTCGGGTTGGGATGGGTCGCCTGGCTTCCGGCGCACGTCGTTCTGCTCGCAAAGGACGGCCCACACGGAGTCGCGATCGTCCTCGCGCTCGGGCTCGGGGTGGCGCTCAGCGACGTCGGTGCGTTTGTTGTTGGCAGGGCCTGGGGACGCCGCAAGCTGGCGCCGAAAATCAGCCCAAACAAGACGGTCGAAGGCCTGATCGGAAACGTCGCCGGCGCCTATGCCGGATTTCTGATCGTAGCCGGCCTGCTGCAACTAGACCCCGGGCTTCCCGTGCTGCTGGGCGCGCCGGCGGTGATCGCTCTCGGTTGTGTCTGGGGCGACCTCGCCGAGTCGGCCCTGAAGCGAGAGTTTGGCAGGAAGGACTCGGGCGCCTGGCTGCCAGGATTCGGCGGACTGCTGGACCGGGTCGATAGCCTGTTGATCGCCGCTCCTTTACTCTTTCATTTCCTGAGGGAGGTTGCCTGAACCTGAGGGTGATGGCCTGAGGTGGCCGGGGAAACGGCCTGCCACCGGCTCATGCGTTTGCGGGAGGCGCTTGCATCAGCGCAAGCTTGCATCAGGCGCAAGAC
>JACPRT010000130.1 GCA_016189845.1 Chloroflexota bacterium
GTAGGGGAAACAGATGCCGATCGCACCGCCTCCGCAGCGCAACTGGTGGGACCTGCCGATCGGGATTCACGAAAAGGTCTGGCTCTCCCTGGTGGTGCTGGTGGGACTGAGCCTCTTCATCATGATGCCCGTCTGGCATGTGGTCGGCAGACAGAATTCGCCCACGACCACATACAGGGTCTCCCCGGACAGCTACTACGAGAAAGTCAACGCGTGGACGCAGACGGCCGCCCGGGTTGAAGGTGGCATCAAGCCGCCCGGGCGGGACGTCTACCTGGCCGCGCTACGGTTCGCCTGGGTGCCCAACTCGATAGTCCTCGAAGCGAGCGTCCCGTATCGCATCCACCTCTCCTCGAAGGACGTGAACCACGGCTTTTCGATCCACCGTGACGGCGAGCCGGCGCAGAAAGCGAACTTCCAGGTGGTGCCGGGCTACGAGTACGTCCTGCCGATGGAGTTCGATGACCCTGGCGTCTATTACATCGTCTGCCAGGAGTATTGCGGGATCGGGCACCAGGCAATGCTGGGCAAGATCGTCGTGGAGGGCGCTACCAGATGACCACGATGGCGGCAGCGATCGGCGCTCGTGCCCGCTTCTGGACCTGCGCGGTTACGGGTCTCAAGGTCCACGAGTCAGCGGTCCCGGCCATCATGGCGAATGCGGTTACCGCAGTCGTCTTCCTGCTGCTCGGCGGGCTGCTGTCAATCCTGATCGCCCTGACGCGGTGGGAGGCGGTCCAGCTCCTGTCGCCCAAGTGGTACTACATCACGCTCACGCTGCACTCATGGAGCATGTTGATCTTCTGGATCATCTTCATGGAGGTGGCGATTCTCTACTTTGCAGGCACGGCCATCCTCAATGCTCGGCTCGTCACGCCCGTCGCGGCGTGGATCGCCTACGTGATGATGGTCGGCGGTTCCCTGTTGGCGGCCTTCACCGCCCTGTTGCAGGGCGACACTAGAGACCAGCCGCTCCTGACTTCCTACGTGCCGCTGAACATCCACCCGCTCTTCTTCGTGGGCGCGATCGTGTTTGCCCTCGGCGCCTTCCTCGCTGTGGGGGTCTTCTTCGCCAGCATATGGCGCGCCCGGCGCGAACGCACCTTCCGCGGGTCCCTGCCGCTGGCCACGTTTGGCGCTGCGATCGCCGCGATCATCGCCGTGGAAACGCTCCTGGGAGGCGCGATTGCCTACATCTGGCAGTTCCTGTGGTCGATCGGCATCGTTGACAGCGTCGACGCCGAGATGTACAGGGTCGTGTGGTGGCTCCTGGGACACGGAAGCCAGCAGATCAACCTCGTGGCGATGGTGACCAGCTGGTATCTGCTTGCCCACCTCACGACGGGCGCCCAGTCGGTGTCGGAGAAGGTGAGCCGGGTCGCCTTCGTCCTGTACGTGCTCTTCATCAACCTTGGCGCCGCACACCACCACCTATCGGATCCGGGAGTCACGAGCGGGTGGCGCATCTGGAACGCCGGCTACGCCGTATACGGCGCGGCCATGGGCAGCATGATCCACGCCTTCGCGATCCCAGCGGCGGTGGAAATGGCGTTGCGCAGGCAGGGCCACGGTGGCCTCTTCGGATGGCTCCGCCACGCTCCGTGGGGCAACCCTGCGTTCGCCGCGCTGGCTGTCTCACTTCCGCTGTTCGGCGTCCTCGGCGGGATTACGGGGATCACGTTTGGCACCGAGCAGCTGAACATGATGGTGCACAACACGCTGGCAATCCCCGGGCACTTCCACGGCACCGTGGTCGCCGGCACGACCATAGCATTCCTTGGCATCGCCTACGCCGTGATCCGGCTGATCGGGCTGAGAGAGCTGCTGAGCCACCGCCTTGCCACTGTGCAGATATACGTGTTCGGGGCGGGCATGGCCGTATTCGTGATCACGATGATGTGGCTCGGCTATTTCTTCGGCATCCCGCGCCGGCACCCGGACGTGTCCTCTCTGCCCCTGGTACGGTCGCCGTCGCTCGAGGCCATCATGGCGCTGGCCGGCCTGGTGGCGGCGGTAGGCGGAGCGCTCTTCATCGGCCTCGCGGTCGGCTCGTTGCTGTTCGGCAAGCGGCGCCCAAAGGGCCCTGCGCCGGCCGCGGCCGCGATCTCCGGGGGCGCCAACGGTCATGCCGGGCCGGATGAGCACGCCTCGGGATCACACGGCGTCGTCCACGATCTTCGCGGAACGCTCACGATCTGCCTGATCTTCCTGGCCATTTTCGTCGTGATCTACGCGACCCACTGGTTCAATCTGGCGTCGCTCTGGAGCATCGGATAGGCCCCCGGAGAGCCCGCTAATGACGGCTGGAGGCGCCATCTCGACGGGTTGGAGGGCCGGTGCCAGGCCCGCGCGCCGGTGGCTGCCGTGGATCCTTCTGCTCGTCGCCGTGCTGGCCCTGCTGGTCGTCGCGGAGACGGTCTGGATCCCTGAATCGCTGCCCCGGGAGTACGCCTCCCGGTCCAGCGTGGTGCTCGTCCCGGTCGCTGGCGCCGGTGTCCAGGGGGACGAAAGCTGGTCCGCCTCAGTTACCCGTGCCGCCGCCGCCCCTATCATGGCCCGCGCAATGGTCGCCGACCTCGGGCTCCGCGACGCCGAATCGGGGCTTCCGCTGGACCCTCGGCGCCTGCTCGACGACATCAGGATCACCGCGCAGTGCGTGCGCGTGCCAGTGGGGAGAGATGCGACGGTCGTGGGGGTCCGTCTCTCCGCCACCGTGAGGGGAACGGACCGGGACCAGGTCGACGCGGTGGCGGCCGCATGGCAGGCGCGCGTGGGCGGTGTGGTCGAAGGCGTGGCGCGGCCGGTCGTGGTCGACGCCGCGAGCCCGCTGTTGCCTTGCGAGGGCGTGTGA
>JACPRT010000124.1 GCA_016189845.1 Chloroflexota bacterium
GAGCCGCGAGATCCCCATCAGCGAGGTACTCGCACGCGCCAAGTCGAGCGACCGGCTTCAGATCGAGGTAACCGGCGACAACCTGACCATCACCGACGGGTCGCAGACTTTCAAGTCGCGCAAGGAACCAGGCTCTAGCGTCGTCGAGATCCTGGAGAACGCCGGGGTCGACGCCAGCAAGGTCGCCGTCAAGGTCAAGGGCTCGAGCGGGTTCGGGACCTTGTTCGGCGTCCTGATCAATTTCCTCCCGCTGATCCTCTTCGGCGGCATCCTGCTCTTCATGATGCGGCAGGCGCAGGGCAACTCGAATCAGGCAATCGGATTCGGGCGTAGCCGCGCCCGCATGTTCGTCGGCGCCAAAGCGACCGTCACGTTCTTCGATGTGGCAGGCGTGCCAGAAGCCAAGCAGGAGCTTGAAGAGGTCGTCGAGTTCCTGAAGTACCCGGAGAGATTCGTCGCCCTGGGCGCGCGCATCCCACGCGGCGTGTTGCTGGTCGGCCCGCCCGGAACCGGAAAGACGCTGCTTGCAAGGGCAGTCGCCGGCGAGGCTGGCGTGCCGTTCTTCTCCATCTCGGGTTCCGAATTCGTCGAGATGTTCGTTGGCGTCGGCGCCTCCAGAGTGCGCGACCTCTTCGAGCAGGCCAAGCGCCACGCGCCGTGCATCGTCTTCATCGACGAAATCGATGCCGTAGGCCGGCACCGTGGCGCCGGACTCGGTGGCGGGCACGACGAGCGAGAACAAACGCTCAACCAGATCCTCGTCGAGATGGATGGATTCGACACGTCTACCAATGTGATCGTGCTCGCGGCCACCAACCGCCCGGACATCCTCGACCCCGCGCTGCTGCGACCCGGTCGCTTCGACCGCAGGGTGGTCCTGGACACCCCGGACATCCGGGGCCGCACGGCGATCCTCGAGGTCCACGCGAAGGGCAAGCCGTTCGAAACCGGCGTTGATCTGAGCCGTGTCGCGCGGCAGACGCCCGGGTTCAGCGGCGCCGACCTGGCGAACCTGATCAACGAGGCCGCGATCCTGGCGGCGCGCAGGAACAAGAAGTCGATCGGGCTGGGCGAGCTGACCGAGGCGATCGACCGCGTGATTGCGGGTCCCGCTCGCAAGAGCCGGGTGATCAGCGCTCACGAGAAGGAACTGGTCGCATACCACGAGGCCGGCCACGGGCTGGTGGCTTCGAAGCTCCCACATGCAGACCCGGTGCACAAGATTTCGATCGTGTCGCGTGGCCGCATGGGCGGTTATACGCGCTACCTTCCCGAAGAAGACCGCTACCTCGAGACCCTCGAGGGCTTCAAGGCCGACATCGCCGCGGCGATGGGCGGTCGCGTAGCGGAATCGCGGAAGTTCAATGAAGTCACCACCGGCGCCTCGAATGACCTGGAAGTGGCGACGCGAATCGCGCGCCAGATGGTCACTCGATACGGCATGAGCGAAAAGCTCGGCCCGCGCTCTTACGGCAAACGCGAAGAGATGATCTTCCTCGGCCGTGAACTTGGCGAGCAACGCGACTACAGCCTGCGCACCGAGGCGATGATCGACCGCGAGGTGGACCGCATGCTCGAAGAGGGCCGCGCCACTGCCGAGAAGGTGATCAACGAGCACTTCGACGCCCTCGAGCGGATCGCGCAGTACCTGCTCGAGCACGAGACCATCGACGGCGACGAGATGCAGCGCCTGGTGCGCGGCGAGGACCCGCGCGGACCGACTGCGGAGCCGGCTACGCCGGCCCCGATGCCATCGGGCCCCAGGGAACAGGGGTCGCAGCCGGCAGGCGAAGGCGGCGGCAGGCTGCCGGATCCCAAGCCACAGTCTGTCTAGGGCGTCGCCGCTTCCGATCCCTCGTCCAGCGGGCGCTCGCGGTAATAGAGGCCCCAGCGGTTCATCGCTTCGCGGACCCGGGCGTCGTTCAACGCGGCGAGCTCCTTGAAGAACCCTGCCAGAACGTGGGCATAGCGGTGCTCGTCACTGCACACCCAGCTTCGCTCACCGGGCACCATGTAGAGGAGCCCGTTCTGGTGCTCACATCTCATTTCCAGGCGATCGCTGCCGTCCCCGGGGCGTCGGTTCAGGCCATACGCTGTGTTCGTCATAGGTCCTCAGCACTTTTCGAGCGTTCTTCGCGGAATTCCGATCACAAGTTTTCATAGCACACGGCCGGTTGCCGATTATATGTTGCGAATGTAGGCGGATCTGGAGGCGGTCATGGCGGCCAGGCCGGTCACATGGGGGTTCCGCGAGGTCTTCTCCGGCGTAGCGGTCGCCGCACTCGCCGTCGTCGGTCTGTGGTTCTTCTTCTCGGTGACGCGAGGCCTCCCCGGCACTCGCTCCCGGCTGGAAGACCGCGACGCCTTACTCATCAGCGCCGCTTTCGAGATCTTCTTCGTGGCCGTGGCGGTGTGGTACGCAGTCGCGCGCGGAAGGGGATCCTTCGCCAGCCTCGGCTTCGTCCGGCCAAAGAACGGTCACCCCGTCGTCCTTGCAGTGGTCGCCTGGCTGATAGGCCTGGGCCTGGTGGCAGCCTGGGCGTACCTCGTCGACCGGATGGGGTGGGAAGCATTGAGACCCTCGCAGAAGGCGAAGGACGTGATCGGCGATGGCACGGACCTGTGGCTGGCGTTCGCCGTCGTCGCCGGGGTCGCACCGTTTTGCGAGGAGGTCTTCTTCCGCGGGTTTGCCTACGCCGGTCTTCGCCGAAGTCTCGGAATGTTCCTGGGGGTGCTGCTCAGCGCCGCGCTGTTCGGGATCTTCCACGTCGACCCCGCGGTCTTCGTGCCGATTTTCATATTTGGTATCGTTCTGGCCTGGGTTTTCATCCAGACCGGCTCGATCTGGCCCTCGATGCTTGCCCACGCGCTCAATAACGCGGTGGTGCTCGCCATTGCGGCGTCAGGCGCCGGTATGTGACGACAACGTCCCGCGTGGCAGGGTGGGACCGGCGTGAGGTGACACCGCTTCGTGTCCGAAAGTCGCATAGGTCAAGCCTTCGCCGAGGCTCACAGGCAGCGGCGGACCGCTATCGTTCCCTTCGTGACCGTCGGGTATCCGACGGTTGAAGTCAGCATCGACGTAGTCAGGGCAATCGCCGAGGCCGGGGCCGACGTCGTCGAGCTGGGTGTGCCGTTCAGCGACCCCCTCGCCGAAGGCCCAACGATACAGAAGTCGAGCTTCCACGCGCTGTCGCAGGGCGTCACGCCGGGCACGTGCATCGAAGCGGCAAGGCGCCTGCGCGGTGCCGGAGTGCGCGCCCCACTCGTGCTCATGGGTTACTACAACCCGGTCCTGTCGTACGGCCTGGATCGGTTCTGCACGGATGCGGCCGGGGCGGGAGTCGATGGCCTCATCGTCGCGGATTTGCCGACCGAGGAGGCCGGTCCGTTGCGGACTTCGGCTCGCAAGCACGGCCTCGATCTGATCCCCCTCCTGGCCCTCACGAGCCCGGAGCCGCGGGTCGCAGCCGCGTGCAAGGACGCGGCGGGCTTCGTCTATTGCGTCAGTGTGCTCGGCGTCACCGGCGCCCGAAGCGCCATGTCGAAACGGGTGCGCAGCCTCGTCGAGGTCGTCCGCAGGCACACGCAGCTCCCGGTTGCGGTGGGCTTTGGAATCTCGAGCCCGGCGCACGTCACCGACGCGGGTGAGTTCGCCGACGGCGTGGTCGTCGGCAGCGCGCTGATCGAAGCCATTGGCGCCGGGGCATCCGACGGGGCGCCGGGGCGCGCGGCGCGGTTCATCAAAGAGCTTGGCACGGGGGCCGTAAGGCCGGCTGCCGGTCGGCCGTAGGAAGTCAGGCGGATAACCAGAAATGAAGGTGAGGGGAGTCAGGGGCGCCATCACCGCGCACGACCGTTCGCGCGCGGCCGTCCTCGACGCGACGACCGAGTTGCTCAAGCGCGTCATAGAAGCCAACGGCATCGATCCGGACGATATCGCGGCCACGATGTTCACCACGAGCCCGGACCTCACCGCCGAGTTCCCGGCCGTCGCGGCGCGCGAGAACCTGCGCTGGGAGCACGTGCCGCTTATGTGCGGCCACGAGATGGCAGTCCCGCACGGACAGGAACGATGCATTCGTATACTTCTCTTCTGGAATACGGACCGTCCGCAGTCCGAGATCAAGCACATATACCTTCGCGAGGCCGCCAATCTCAGGCAACGGTCTACCTCTCCTCCCGCCTAGCCGGATTTCCGCCCAGCAGCCATGAGCTTTCAGGCGCAGCTCAGTGCGCATGCACTCGGACGGCCCACGGCGGTGACGGTTGGGACATTCGACGGCGTTCATGTTGGGCATCGCAAGCTGCTTGCGAAGGTCGCGGCCCTGGCCAGGGCGATAGCCGTGCCCGGAGGCGGCGTGGCGGCCGCGATCGTCTTCCGGCAGCAGCCAAGGGCGTTGCTCCAGCCCGACCGGCCCATCACGTATATCCAGCGTCTCCAGGACAGGCTGGCGATGCTGGCTGAGGCGGGGCTGGATGCGATAGTGCCCGTAGACTTCGATCCAGGGCTGCGGGAGCTGACGCCGCGCCGGTTCGTCGGCGAATTGCTCGACAGGCTGCAGATGCGCCACCTGGTCCTTGGACCGGGAGCGGCGATCGGCAAGGACCGCAGCGGCGACGCAAGGACCCTCCGCGCTCTGGGCCGGGAGATGGGATTCGAGTTGCACACGGTCGAACCCGTGCTGCACCGTGGACAGGTCGTCAGCAGTAGTGCAATAAGGTCCGCCCTTGCCGAGGGACGGCTCGACGACGTCGCGGCAATGCTTGGCCGCAGGTTCACAATCAAGGGCACTGTCGAGTCCGGCGAACGGCGCGGTCGGCAGCTTGGGTTTCCGACCGCAAACCTCGCGGTCGAGTCTCATTCGGCCCTGCCCGCGGATGGCATATACGCGACCTGGGCTTTGGCGCCCGGGAGCAAGGTCGGCGATGAGAAGTTCCCTGCGGCGACGAGCATCGGACTGCGACCAACGTTCGGGGCAGGCAGGCGGACCGTTGAAGCGCACCTGATCGGATTCCGGGGCGACCTGTACGGCAAGCCGCTGTGCCTCGAGTTCGTGACCAGGCTGAGGGACGAGCTCAAGTTCGACGATGTCGCCGCGCTGACCAGGCAGATCGAACGCGACGTGGTTGACACGAAGAGAACGCTGGGAGTCTCCTGAAACCACTGTGACTACTAACGTCTTCGACGAACTGACCTGGCGAGGCATGGTGTACGACGCCACGCCTGGCTGCGACGGGATGCTTGCCACTGAGAAGGTCGCCTGCTACATCGGGTTCGACCCATCCGCGAAGAGCCTGCATATGGGGCAACTGATCCCGATCGCGCTCCTCGCACGGATGCAGCGTTACGGACACACCCCCATCGCGATCGCGGGCGGAGGTACCGGAATGATCGGGGATCCTCGCCCGACGGCAGAGCGCCAATTGCTCAGCAAGGAGACGGTCGAGGAGAACGTCCTGGGAATACGAGCCCAGTTGGAGCGGTTCCTCGACTTCAAGGCGAAGAACAACCCTGCGAAACTGATCAACAACGCCGATTGGCTCTTCAAGCTCGGCCTGATCGACTTCCTCCGAGACACCGGCAAACAGTTCACTGTCAACTACATGCTCGACAAGGAGTCGGTGAAGGCGCGACTGGGCCGGGAAGCCGGGGTCTCATTTACCGAGTTCAGCTACATGCTGCTCCAGGCTTACGACTACTTGCAGCTCTACCGCGGACACGGCTGCCGTCTTCAGATGGGTGGCTCCGACCAATGGGGCAATATCCTGGCCGGGGTCGACCTGATCAAAAAGGTCGCAGCGACCACCAATCAGGCAGGCGCGGTCACGGGATACTCGCACGGAGAACCGCACGCACTGGTACACCCGCTGCTGACGACGGCGTCGGGGGAGAAGTTCGGGAAGTCGGAGGGGAACGCCCTCTGGCTGGATCGCTCGATGACCTCTCCGTACCGCTTCTACCAGTACTGGTTCAACGTCGACGACCGCGATGTGGTGACCTATTTAAAGTGGTTCACCCTCCTCGACCGGCCCGAGATCGAAGGACTCGAAGAGGCGGTCAGGACGGAACCTGCGAATCGAGAGGCACAGAAGCGGCT
Organism: Chloroflexota bacterium; assembly: GCA_016189845.1. Lineage (GTDB taxonomy): Bacteria > Chloroflexota > Dehalococcoidia > Lucifugimonadales > Lucifugimonadaceae > VGZT01. Next base: position 6,102 of record JACPRT010000124.1, read on the forward strand.
CGCCCGCGAGGTCACCATCGCCGCGCACGGGCAGGACGGGCTCGACGAGGCGGAGCGGGTGACCGCGGCGTTCTTCGGCGGCGAACTCGCCAGGCTCGGCGCTAGCGACATCGAGGATGTGCTGGGGGACGCACCGTCAGGCCACGTGCCACGCAGCGCTCTGCAGGGCGGGATGTCCTTCGACCGGTTCGCGGTGGCGGCAGGCTTGTGCGTTTCCAACGCGGAAGCCAGGCGACTGATCGACCAGGGCGGCGCCTACCTGAACGACGCTCGAATCCTCGACCCCAGGCAAGCGGTAACGGTCGAGCATCTGATCGACGGCCGCATCGTGATCCTTCGACGCGGCGTCAAGACGTACCGACTTGTCCAGATAACCGGCTGACAAGAATTGCCGACTGAGAAGGAGAAGCCATCCCAATGGCAACACAGACAAAGAGGCTGACGACGACCGCAGCGAAGCTGTCGCACGAGAACCTCCGGATCCCCGGCCCGGTGCCGCTACCCGACGACATCCTGGATGCCGCAGGCACCCAGATGATCAACCACCGCGGCCCCGAATACGCCGACATGC
>JACPRT010000145.1 GCA_016189845.1 Chloroflexota bacterium
ACGGCGCGACGGTATCATGTCGCCATGACTCAGATAGCGATCATGGGCACCGGCAAAATGGCTACATCGCTGGGCGCGGGATGGTCTGCCGCCGGCCACACCGTCGTGTTCGGCTCGCGTTCACCGTCGACCGCGGCCGCGGAGATCGAAAGGGAAGTGGGAGGCGGGGTGAGGGTCGCCAGCCACCGCGATGCGCTTCGGGGCGCGGAGATCGTCGTGCTCGCGCTGCCGTATCGCAGTGTCGAGGCGTTCGCGCGCGAATACTCGTCCGATCTCCGGAGCAAGGTCGTTGTCGACATCTCGAACCCCTTCGACGCGCTCCCCGACAATCGTGTTGCCGGCGCCGAGGTGACGGCCAGGGCGATCGGTGCGGGCGCTCGGGTGATAGCCGCGTTCAAGGACAACTTTTCGACGACGCTGCGGGAGCCGAAGGACGGCCAGGGCCGGCAGCGGGATGTGCACTTCGCCGGGGATGATGAGACCGCAAAGCGCACGTTCGCGAAGCTCGTCGAGGACCTCGGGTTTAAGCCGGTCGACTGCGGGGCACTGCGTAACGCGCGTGCACTGGACGCAATGGTTCCGCTGATGATCGAGCTCGACCGCCGCTACAACGGCCAGGGCAGGTCGAGCTGGAAGTTCCTGGTCTAGTCTTCTGGGTCCAGCCTTCTGACCAGGGATGGCTTCTGAGTGCGCATCGCCAGGAATCGTTGACGAGGGCCGCCCGCCCCGAAGAAGACTCTTCTGCCCGTCGGTGATCCACTACCCTCCGCCCGTCTCTCGTAAACTCGCCTCTGGACTTTGATATCAGCGGCGATATCGATACTGCTGGCGAATCCCGTCGTGGTCCGGGCGCGTCTCCTTCGACATGGTGGTACCGCCGGCGGTACCACCGGTGGTACCGCCCGATAAAGGAGGAGTAGACCGGCTTCAACTCGGGAGGGCGAATTCGCCAGCAGTATCGATATCGGATGTGATAGCACCGCCGATATCAAGACGCGGAAACCGCAAGAAGGCGCCTGCCGGCCTTCAGGCTGTTCTGTCTCCAAGTCAGTGTGACACCCGGATCGGTCCACCGCGGGCCGCCGTCCCCGCGCCGGCCGCTTGCATCTCGGCCAGCCTGCGCACGTGATGCGGCCGCAGGACCACGACGAGGACGCCGAATACGATCGCCCCTGCGATCGAAAAGATCGCCAGGGCCGGTTGCGGCCCGATTGCCTCGGCCAGCCCGCCGAGGGCGAGCAGCCCTGCCGGCTGCAGCCCCCACGCGACGAATCGCACGCTTATGACTCGCCCTCGAAACTCCTCGGGCGCATGCAGCTGGACAGCTGTCATGTTGGTCTGGAAAAAGGCCGTCGCGGCGAAGGCGGCAAGCGCAACCAGCACGATGGTCAGGACGTAGCTGTGCGACAGCGCGACGCCCAGGACGAACGCGGCGAACAGGAAACCCGACACGACCTCCACGGTCTTGTCTGATATCCGCCCGGAAATCACGACCACGAGGATCGTCGCGGCCAGTGCGCCTCCGCCCACCGCGGTGCTCAGGACGCCCAGGCCTCCCGCCCCGACGTTGAGGACGTCCTCTGCAAAGGCCGGGAAGAGGGCGCCCCACGAATTCACGGTCACGATCATCACCAAGCAGGCGAAGAGCAGCCACCGGAGCGAGGCGTCGCCCGCGATATAACCGACGCCCTCCTTCAGGTTTCGCACCATCCCGCCCTTGTGCATCGAATGCGGGCCGGATGCGACCGGCCTAAGGGAAAGGTAGAGCGGCAGCGCCGGGACAGCGATCACGGCCGCGGCGATGAACGCGTGTTCCATGCCGTAGCGGGCGATCAGGAGCCCGCCGAAGGCCGGGCCCAGGATCGACGCGACATTGCCAACCGTCATCGAGAGGCCCAGGGCGCCACGCTGTTGCCGTGTCTGCACGAGATCGGTGATCAGAGTCTGGCGGGCCGGAGCAGACAGGGCCGCACCTATCCCCTGGAGCAATGTCACGGCGAGCACGTGCCACGGCTCCGCCCTACCTATCACTACGAGGTAGGCCAGACCGATATAGGTCACCAGGGCGAAGCTCTCGTAAACCAGGGTGATCGTCTTCCGGTTGAACCGGTCCGCGAGCTCGCCTCCAGGGACGCTCAGGAAGAGCATCGGCAACATCAGAAGGGCCGGTACCAACGACACCATGAGCGGCGAGTCGGTCAGCTGCTGAAGCAGCCAGACGCGTGCCAGTGTCTCGATGGCGAGGGCGGTCGTGCTCCCGAGGGCGGCGATCGAGTAGCGCTGGTACTGGTGATCGACAAGCGCGGCGAACGGCCCCAAAGCTTTGTTCGCCGCGGGCGGCGCGGCCGGCCGCTGCGCCTGCGCGGGCCTGGCAATGACGTGGAGCCTCATCGTTGCGGTTCCTGCGGGGACGTGGCCGCGCGAGTCGGTCGACTGGAGATTCGAGCCCGCGGGTCGAAGCGGGCGACATGGAAGTGTCTCCTGACGTCCCGGAAAATCTCCAGCGGGAAACGGAGCGCGATCCGGGTGATTTCGGTTGGGGCGACTACCCGGGGGCGGGCTCTCGGACGACTCCCGCCGTGCTCCGGGCGGCGAGCGCCACCGCGCCGAGCCCGGCCGCGCTTGCGATCGCAAAGATGGCCAAAGCCATCTGCGGGCCCATGCCTTCCGCCATCGCGCCCAGAGCGAGTTGACCGAACGGCTGCAGCCCGGAGAGGACGAACCGTGCGCTGATCACCCGCCCCCTGAGGTCGTCCGGCGTGCTCAGCTGCACGGCCATCATGTTGTGCATGAAGAAGACGGTCCCCACGCAGGCGGCCAGCGTAGCCAGGACTACCCAAGGCACAAACGACGGCGTGTATGCCAGCAGCCCGACAACTACCGCGAAACCCAGGCCCGATCCTATCTGGATCGCCTTGTCGGTGGCCCGGCCGTCGAGCGCCATTCCAACGAACGTGCCGAGGGTCGAACCGACGCCCACGCCGAGGACGATCACGCCCATCCCGCCGGCGCCCTTTCCAAGCACGTCCTCGGTGAAGGTCGGGAACATCGCGCCCCATGAGTTGACGCCGAGCACGACGACCAGGAGCGCCACGAACATCCATCGCAGTCGGCCGTCGGCAAGGATGTAGCGGAGGCCCGCTTTCAGATTCTCGATAGATCCGGCCTGCGGGCGGCGCGCGGCGGTCTCGGCCAGTGGCCGCACCCGCATGAGGATGGGCACTACCGGGATGAACAGCAGCGTGCTGACGACCAGCGCCATGTCGGTCCCGTACCGGCTAATGAGCACGCCGGCCAGGGCGGGGGCCGCGATTTGCGAGACGTTGAACACGACCATGAACATCCCGAGGGCGCCGCGATGTTCCCGCTTCGGCACGACGTCGATGATCAACGACTGGCGGGCTGGCAGCGCCAGGGACCCCATGCCGAGCAACAGGGTGAAGGCCATGATGTGCCACACCTGAATGGCATCGGCCAGGGCCAGGGCGGCGAACGCCACGTATCCGACGAGCGTTCCGGCCTCGCCCAGGACCACGATGTTCTTCCGGCTGAACCGGTCTGCAAGCTCGCCGCCGAGGAAGCTCAGAACGAGCATCGGAAACACCCCGAGTGCCGGCACCATCGCCACCAGCAGCGGCGAGTGCGTCATCTCCTGCACCATCCAGGCGCGCGTCATCATCTGGATCGTGACGACGCAGAAGCTCAGGAAGCATGCCGCGGAGAAGAGCTGGTAGCTGCGATGGGTGAACGCGCCAAACCGGCTCCACCGAGCGGCACCGAGCGAGATCCCACGGACTGGCAACCCCGCCTGCGGAGGCAGAGGGGAGACGGTACTCGTATATCTGGTCCTGGCGCCCCCCGATGTGGCGGGGGACGCCCCGAAAGTAGATCGACCTTTGTCTTGCTGTTACCTAAGTATGAACGCTGTCGAATGCCTGGACAATTACCGGGGCCCTATCTGGACACGGCCGTCGCGGCCGTCGCCGCGCGCACCCTTGAGGGCCGGAAGAGCAGGACCAATGCCCCGAAGATCAACGCCCCGCCCGCGGCAAATGTCAGCAGTGCGAACTGTGGACCGGCCGACTCCGCCAGGGCGCCCAGCGTCAGGGTCCCCACCGGCTGCAGGCCCCAGCTGACGAACCTGACGCTTACAACTCGACCCCGGAATTCCTCCGGCGCAGAGAGCTGGAAGGCGGTCATGTTCGTGACGAAGAAGATCGTGCCAGCGAACGTTGACAGGCCCGCCAGCAGTGCTGTCAACGGAAACCACGGCGAGAACGCCAGCGCGGCGACGCTGGCCGCGAACGAGAACCCGGATATGACCTCGACCATACGGTCGGGGAACCGGTTGAAGACGGCGACGGCGAGCATCGGGCCCGCGACGGCCCCGAGTCCGCCCACGAGTTCAAGGATGCCCAGCGCACCCGCGCCGCCCTTCAATACGTCCTGGACCAGCGAGGGATAGACGGCTCCGCGGGAGCTCAGGGTAATCAGGAGGGTCACGCCGACCAGCAGGAGCCACCTGAGCGCGGGGTCGGCGACGACGAACTTCACTCCCTTTACCAGGTTCTTCAGCACCCGTCCCGTAGCGCGGCCCCGTCGCCGCGGGGCGTCGCCTCTGACCAGGGCGTAGAACGGGAGGGCAACTATCGCGATCGCGGCGCCGGCAATCATCGACTCCGAGGTCCCGAACCGGGTGATCAGGAACGCCCCCACGGCCGGCCCGGCGATCCCTGCCAGGTTGCCGACGACCATGTTGAGCCCGATGGCGCCCCGCTGCTGCCGGGAAGGCACGAGATCGGCAAGCAGCGTCTGCTTCGAAGGGCTCGAGAGCGCCGCCGCCGTGCCGTGGACGAACGAAAAGGCCATGATTTGCCAGGTGGTCACCGAGCCAGTCGCCACGAGGAACGCGAGGACCGCCGCCCCCGCGAACGACGCGGACTCGACGGCGATCGTGATCAGGCGGCGATCGAAACGGTCAGAGAGCGCGCCGCCCAGGAATCCGAAGAGGAGCATCGGTAGCGCGGTCAACGCGGCGGCGACCGCAACCAGGAATGGCGAGTGCGTCTGCTCCTGGACGAGCCAGACGCGGGTAAGCGACTGAACCGATAGCGCGGTCCCGCTGATCAGGGTCGCGATCGAGAACAGCCGGTACTGGCGGTTCGCGAATGGTGCGAACGGGCCGCCTCTACGGCGTCGGGCAGCCCCGAGCCTGCCGGTGGGACGTACGCCCACCGCCAGGCTCATCGATATCGTCGTATGTCCTGTCCCGGGGCCGCTCGCGCCTTCAGGGCGCGCGGCGCTCCCCTGATGAAACTACTGGGTGTTATTTGCGGGCGGAGGACCGGCCAGCTTTGCCGGCCTTTCCCTTGGCGGTCCTGCGCGCCGCCTTTGCCGCGTCGTCGAGTTGCCGCTCGATCTTCTCGAGCCGTCCCCTCAACGACCGGTTCTCTTCCTCCACCTTATGGAGGTCGTCGCGTAGCTTCTTCACGTCGTCGGGTGCGTTCTTGCCGTCGCGTATCGCCTTGATGGCGACCCTTGCGTCCCGCACGACGCGGCCGTCGAGCTCGCGGTCGACCAGCCGGCTCAGATGCGGGATCGCCCTTTGCTCCTTGAGCCCCCCGAGCGACGACGCGCTCCGTTGCCGGACCCTCAGCCAGGGATCGTCGAGGAGATCGATGAGCGTGTCCACAACTTCGGTCTTGTTCTCGCCCAGCTTACCGAGGGCGCCGATCGCCGCCTCCCGTGCCCGCTGTGGCTTCCCGTACGCAGTCCACTGCGTGGCGACCTTGACTCCGCGGTCGTCCTTCAGTTCCGCGATTCCCGCGAGCGCCCCCGTCCTGATCGCCTCCAGGTGGGCCGGGCGGTCGAGCGCCTCGACCAGCGGCTCGAACGCTTTTTCCCAGCGGGTCTTCCCGAGGCTGGTCGCGGCGGTCATGGCGACGTAGTAGCTATCGTCCTGTTTGAGCATCTTGACCAGCGCCTGCGCTGCACGTTGGTCCTTGAACCCTCCCAGGCCGTCGGCCACGCCTCGCCTGGCCTTGGGGTGCTGCACCCCGGTGCAAGCGAGCAGCGCGTCCAGGGCTGAGTCCGACCCGATCTTCCCGAGCTGCCGCGCCGCGGTCGCCTGCACCGCCCAGAACTTGTCCTTCAGCACCGCACGCTTCAACGCCTTGACGGCCTCCAGGGAGGCCAGCTTGCCAAGCCCTTCGGCGGCTTCGATCCGTCCGATCGCGTCTTCATCACGTTCGAGCTGGTACTCCAGCAGGTCCTTCGACTTCGTGAAGTCCAGCGTCTTCAGCACGCCATATCCGGCATCGAACTGAACCAGCTTTGGCCTGGCCGGCAAGACGTATGTCAGTGTGTGTTCTCGTTCGAAGATCTTCGCCCCGAAGACCTGACGCCCTTCGGCCGTGACGAATACGACATCGACGTTCGCCCTGAACGTCCTGGTGACGCCATCGCCCGATTGCGTCTGCCGGACACCCAGGGTTGCGGTCTTCTTGTCGCTGTCCCAGGCGTAGGTGACCTTGAATTCGGGGTGCCCGGGCTTGTAGACCCACTGGTCGAAGAACCAGTCCATGCTGCGGCCGGTCGATTCCTCGATCGCGCGCTCGAAGTCCGGGGTGGTGACGTTCCTGCCGCGGTACGACGCCACATAGTGGCGAATCGCCCGATAGAACTGCTCGTCCCCGAGCTCACGCCGGAGCATGTGCAGGACGACCCCGCCCTTCTCGTAAAGGTGCCGGTCGAAGAGGTCGCTGGCGGTGTGGAACGTATTTTCCACGATGGGCCGGCGGTAGGTCTCGCTCATGTACCCGCGCGCCATGCCCAGCACGTCCCACAAGTGCTCGTCCAGCCCACGGTGGTGTTCCTGCCAGACGGATTCGAAGTAGGTTGCGAAGCCTTCGTTGAGCCAGCCGTGCGACCAGTCGCGGCACGTGAGGAGATCGCCGAACCACTGGTGGACCGCCTCGTGCGACACGAGAAAGTCGCTCGAGAAGTCCACGTGCGCCCGCTCATCGTGAAGCGTGAGGTCGGTCTGGGTCGTCGCGGAGGTGTTCTCCATCCCGCCGAATATGAAGTCCTGGACCGCGACCTGCGTGTACTTGTCCCACGGGTAGGGCTCGCCGAAGAGGTCCTCGTACAGGCTGATCATCGCTGGCGTGTTGCCGAACGACCGCTTGCCATCGGCCTCCCGGCCCTTCTGCACGTAGAAGTCGATGAGCGGTTTGGAGTCCTTCAACACGACTCGGGCGAAGTTCGAGGCCGCGAGCGTGATCAGGTAGACCGCGTGCGGCTTGTCCTGGCGCCAGTGGAGCGTCTTCGTCTTCGATTCCTGATCGCTCGATTCTTCCACCAGCCGCCCGTTGGAGACCGCCGTCCAGTCCTGGGGCACGGTGACGATCACCTCGCTGGTGATGCGGCCGCGCGGCTCGTCGATGCACGGAAACCAGTGGTGGTTGTCCGTGTCCTGGCCCTGCGTCCATACCTGGACTGGCTTTTCCGGGTACGCCTTGTCGGGTCCGGTGAAGTAGATCCCCCGGCGCGGGGTCGCCACATAATCGACCTTTACGACCACCTGCGTCCTCGACTTAGGCGGTTTCGGGAATTCGACGATCAGCTGCCTGTCGGTGAGGGCGTATTCGGCCGGGCGGCCGTCGACCGACACCGAGTTCACGACGGTGTCTTCGCAGTCCAGCTCGACGCGCCGGGCGTCGTCGGTGACGGGCTGCAGCGTGAGTTCGGCTGTGCCGATCACCTGCTTTGCTTCCAGATTGAATCCTACCGTCAGCCTGACGTGTTTGAGGTCGACGACCCGATCGCGCGGGAAATGGCGCTCATCGCCCGGCAACGCGAACGGCGCGGCCGCAAGTCCCTGCTCGGCCGATGACTCTCCCCACAGGTGGCGGGTTTCATCCCGCGGTCCAAAACAGCGACGCATCTATGGCACTCGCTTCCATCGAAAAAAGGGCAACCGGTCAATTGTAATGCTCTGGAGTATATTGACCGCTACTCCGCACGTACTCCGCACGTACCCCGTACGTTGGATCAGAAAGGGCTGCGCCGCACGAATGGTGACGACGACAAGGACCCGGACCAGCCGGAAAACCAGCAGCAAGAAAAAAGGCGGCGTGCCCGCGCGAGCCGCGGGAAAGCATCGCAGCTGGGAGACGACCGAGGGAATCACCAGGGCGCCGCACCGATCGATGATGCGGGCCATGGGACTCACCGACAAGGACATCGACGCCCCGTTCGTCGGGGTTGCCTCGACCCACAACGAGGTCACACCCTGCAACTTCGGGATCGCGCCGCTCGTCGAAGAGGTCAAGCGTGGGGTATTCGCCGCGGGCGGCACTCCGTTCACCTTCGGCACGATCACCGTGAGCGACGCCATCTCCATGGG
>JACPRT010000135.1 GCA_016189845.1 Chloroflexota bacterium
CCCGTGGAGTTTCGGGGTGTGACGGGGTTTGGGCCGCGGGCGCCGTGCCGTGCTACCGTAGCCGGGCGCCCTGACCAGGAAAGGGGACTTTCGGACGTGGATGCGGTGGCCGTCGAATCGCTGACCAAGGACTTTGGCCGGACCGTCGTGCTGCGAGGCCTGTCGTTGACGGTCCCACTCGGCCAGACGGTGGCCATGGTCGGGGCGAACGGCGCCGGCAAGACCACGTTCCTGCGGATACTCGCTACTCTGACCCGACCGGACGCCGGCAACGTCAGAGTGAATGGGTTCGACCTGGCCGCCACCCCCGAAGAGGCGCGGCGCACCACAGGCGTCGTCACCCACTCGCCAATGCTGTACGGCGACCTCACGGTCCGGGAGAACCTCTACTTCTCCGCCCGCATGTTCCGTACTCCCGACGCCGGTGCGCGGGTCGAGGAAGTCGCCCGGCGCCTGGAGATCGGTCGCCGGCTGGACGAAAGGGTCCGCAATCTGTCCCACGGGCTGCAGAAGCGGATCTCGCTGGCGAGGGCGCTCTTGCACCGGCCGCAACTGCTGGTGCTCGACGAGCCGGAGAGCGGCCTTGACCAGACCGCCGTGGGGATACTCGAAGGGATCTTGCGGGACCACCGGACCGGCGGTGGATCGTCGGTGGTGACGACGCATGCTCTCGACCGTGCCGTGGCGGTCGCCGACCGCCTGGTCATCCTTGCGCGGGGCCGGATCGTCCTCGACCAGAGCGGAAGGGGCCTGGACGTCCCGAGTATCCGGGACGAATACGCCAGGCACCTGGAGCAGGGCTGATCTTGGGCGCCCTGGGCCCGATCTGGGCCATTGCTCGCAAGGACCTGCTGCTCGAAGTCCGGAACCGCGACATCGTCGTTTCGCTCGTCGTGTTCTCCATGCTCGTGTTGATCGTCTTCAACTTCGCGATCGAGCTGACTCCGGTGAACGTCGCCGTCGTCGGACCCGGGATCCTCTGGGTCGCGATCGCCTTCGCAGGCGTCATCGGACTCAACCGGTCGTTCGTGCTGGAGAAGGAGCGCGACGCGCTGGACGGGCTGATGCTGGCTCCTGTTAGCCGCGACGGGCTGTTCCTTGGGAAGACGCTCGGCAACGCCATATTCATGCTCGTTGCGCAGGCCGTGCTGATCCCCGTGTTCGCGGCGCTGTTCGATGTCGATATCCTCCGGTTCGAGATCGGTGTCATCGCCGCGATGACGACCCTGGGTTTCGCCGGCGCCGGGACCGTTTTTGCGGCCATGGCGATCAACACGCGCTCGAGGGAGATCATGCTCCCCGTCCTGTTCCTCCCGGCGATATCGCCGCTGCTGATCGCCGCGGTCGAGGCGACCGCGGGAGTGGCGACCGGCGGCAGCTGGGGGGCGTCGAGCCGGTGGATCCAGATCATCACCGTGTTCGACGCCGTGTTCGTGGTCGGCGGCGCGCTGCTGTTCCACTACGTCCTCGAGGACTAACGGCGGCAAGCGGTTTCGGCTGGTCATCGTGATAGCATTCACATAGTGAATTCGAGGTCGGAGGCGCGAGTATTGCGCGACGTGTCGGCACGTTCAGCGTGGCTGGTCATCAACGCAGCTCTGATGGCGGTCTCGCTCTGGATGATCTTCCTGTGGGTGCCGACTGAGGCGAACCTCGGCGTCATCCAGCGAGCGCTCTATTTCCATGTTCCGGTATCGATCATCGCCCTCGGGGCGATCATCCTGGTCGCGATCGGGAGCGTGGCGTTTCTGGTCAGCGGCCGCCCCAGGTGGGACTGGTTGGCCCACGCCAGCGCGGAGACCGGGGTCCTCTTCGGCGGGCTTGCGCTCGTCACAGGGTCCATCTGGGCACGCCCGATCTGGAACGTATGGTGGACCTGGGACGCGAAGCTGACGACCACTCTGATCCTGTGGTTCATCTTCATCGGATATCTGATGCTGCGCGCGTACGCTCCGCCGGGGCGCCAGGGCGCCCGTCTGTCGGCGGTCGTCGGCATAATCGGGGCTATCGACGCCCCGATCATCTATTACGCCGCCGACCTCTGGCGCACCGCGCACCCGTCGAGGGTGACCGGTCCCGGCGCATCGGGGAGTCTGGAATCGGAAATGGCACTGACGCTCCTGGTGTCGACGATCACGATCGTGTCGCTCTATGCATACGTCCTGGTGGAGCGTTTTCGAGTGCGGCGCAGCGAGGCCGAGGTGGCTGAACTTAGCAAGGAACTGCAGGCGTCCGGGATCCCGGCGCGGCGATCTGATGGCGGGGCGCCTGCGACGGCTACGGGCGGAGACTGACACTTGAATCCGAACACCAATCTCGGATATCTATTTGCGATCTACATCATCACCTGGGCGGGCTTCTTCGCCTACATGTTCCTGGTGTCGAGGCGGCAGCGCGACCTGGAGCGAGAGATCCGCCAGCTAAGGCAGCTCGTCGAGCAGAAGACGAAGCCGGCCGGGAATCCCTGATGTCAACGCACGAACCGCACGGTCCCGCTGAAGGCGCTGCCCAGGCGGCGCCCGCGCCTGCAGCGCGCGCGACCAGGCTCTTTACTCCCCGGACGAGGCTGGCTATCGCAGCACTCCTGTTCGTCGGCGCCCTGTCGTATTTCGCGTTTCTCGCCTGGCGCAGCGCAACGGTCTACTACATGACCGTTGCCGAGCTGGAGCAGGCAGGTCCGACCCGCGAAGGCAGGCTGGTACGTGTCGCCGGGAAGCTGGTCGACGGCACCTTCAGCCGGGCGGCGGATGGCCGGAACGTCAGCTTTCAGGTCAGCGACGACCAGGGCAACGTGTTGCCGGTCGCCTACAGCGGGGAAGTAGGGCAGATCTTCTTCAACGAACACTCCGAGCTGATCCTGGAAGGCCAGTACACGCACGAGCACATATTCAACACTGAGACCCTGATCGTAAGCTGTCCCTCGAAATACGAGTCGCTCCAGGACCAGGGAAAGCAGCCCCCTTATCAGACCGAGACGTATAACGCGTCCGGGTCTTGATATGATTTCGACGTCTACCTAGCGTCAGGGAACCGTTCAGCCATGCCCCTCATCCAGTCCCCATCTCTACTGCACCTCACGCTGGCCGCGCTGGCGGCCTACGTACTCGGCTCGCTGCCGTTTGCGTACGGGGTCAGCAGGTCTCGCGGGGTGAACATCTTCGAGGTGGGCAGCGGCCAGGCGGGCGCCACCAACGTCTTCAGGCACATCGGCCCCAGATACGCCGCGATCGTGTTCTTCGGCGACATCGCAAAAGGGGCGCTCGCTGTCCTGTTCGGCGGCTGGCTGGGGCTGACCGGCGCGTGGCTCCTCGTGCCCGCGCTGGCGAC
>JACPRT010000134.1 GCA_016189845.1 Chloroflexota bacterium
CCACAGGGGGGGCTCATCCCCCCGTTCACGGGGGGAATGAGGGGGGGTGTCCTCTACCTCTTCGAGGTCCTCGACACCGGCCCTGGCATATCGCCGGAGGCGCAGAAGGCCATCTTCGAGCCGTTTCACCAGGAGGAGGCCGGGGTCAGGAAGGGAGGCACAGGGCTGGGATTGACCATCTCACAGCGGGTGCTGGAGTTGATGGGTGGGCAGTTGGCGTTGGACAGCACGCCGGGGCAGGGGTCTCGCTTCTTCTTCACCGTTCCCTTACCCCCTGCATCAGGGGAGATGATCGCAGCCTCCTCGGAACAGTGGACGCGAGTCAAACACCTCAAACAGGGCTATCGCGTGCGTGCCCTGCTGACCGACGACATCCTGGAGAACCGCGACGTCCTCTCCGGCCTGCTCACTGACGTTGGCGTGGAGGTCACGCTCACAGAAAACGGAAGACAGGCCGTTGAACAGGCTCGCGCCCAGAGGTTCGACATCGCCCTTCTGGACATCCGCATGCCCCAGATGGGCGGACTGGAGGCCGCCCGCCTCATCCGGCAGGAGAAAGGCCAAGATGCCCCCAGGCTGGTGGCCATCTCCGCCTCTGCCCTGGACCACGAGCGCAGGCAGTACCTCGACGAGGGCTTCGACGGCTTCATCCCCAAGCCCTTCCGAGCAGAGCAGGTCTACGCCTGCCTGGCCGATCTCCTCCACGTGGAATACGAGTATGCAGAGCCTGTCGCCCCTGTCGAAGCGCCTGCCCTGGACCTGAAGGCCATCTCGCTCTCTGAACCCCTTCTGAAGCGTCTCAGAGAGGCGGCGGAACTGTCCAGCGTGACGGACCTGGAGGAGGCCCTGGGGGAGGTGGAACGGCTCGGCCCCCAGGAGGGCCGGCTGTCTGCGCACCTGCGAACGCTCAGCCAGGACTTCAAAATGGAGGAAATCCTGAAGATATTGGAGGAGATCGGACGCAAACCAGCCCATCCGTAAACGAATGGGCTGGACCGATCAAGCCCCGTGAACGGGGCTGTCGAAAAGGCGATGGTTTTGAAGCCCGGTTCACCGGGCTTGGTCAGAATGCCAGACCGTTCATTTATGGACGGTCTGGCATGGACCGCCAAAGGTCATCGACAGCCAGGAGATTCGTCATGACACGTAAACCCCTGTTTCTCACCTTCGCCGTTCTTGCGCTGGCCCTCCTCCGGCCTTGCCCAGCCACCGCCGGCACCACCGGCAAGATCAACGGCTTCGTCAGGGACCAGAAGGGCGCGCCCCTGCCGGGGGCCAATGTGACCCTCGACGGGGCCAGGCAGGGCGCGGTGGCGGACGCCAAGGGCTACTACGTGATCATCAACATCTTTCCGGGCGTCTACACGCTGACCGCCTCGCTCATCGGCTACGACCGGGTGAGCAAGTCGCCGGTCATCGTCATCGCGGACCAGACGACGACGGTGGACTTTACGGACCAGACGGCCACGGTGGACTTTGCGCTTAAAGAGACGGCCTTACAGATGTCCGAGGTCACGGTCATTGCCAAGCGCCCCTTAGTGGAGGCGGACAAGACCACCAGCGAATACGTGGTGACGGTCAGCGAGATCGAGCGCATCGGCGTGGTGCGCAGTATGCAGGACCTTTTGCAACTGCTGCCCGGCGTTTCCGTGGACGGGAGCAACCGCATCCGGGGGAGCTTCGTGGAGCAGGTGGGCTACGGCACGGACGTGGCCTACATCGTGGACGGCGTGCGGATGAACCACAACGACGGGCGGGGCAAGGGGGGCACGTTCCAGTCGGTCAACCGGGGGGCCGTGCAGGAGGTCTCGGTGCTGGCCGGGGTGATGCCTGCCGAATACGGCAACACGCAGGCCGGGGTGGTCAACGTCGTCACGAAGGAGGGGGGGAACAAATACCACGGCTGGCTGGAGGGCCGGTATGAGCCTGCAGGCCAGAAGCACTGGGGCGCGAACGTCTACGACTCCCCGCAGCACCTGGGCCGCGTGCGCTGGAACGATCCCAACTGGACCAACGAGCGGGACCCTCTCACAGGCAGGCTGGTCCACCAGCGCACGGACTACGACCGCTGGAGCGGCTATCAGGCCGAGGCCAACGCCTCCGGGCCAATGGGGGACCGGGCGTCCTTCGTGGCCTCCATCAAACACGACCAGTTCGCCACCCCCCTGCCGGGGCCTTCAAAGGCCGGGTTCTACGACGAGCAGAACCGGTTCGTGCCCTCAGGGCCGGACAACCTCACGGCGTCGGGGAGCTTCACCTTTATGCCCTCCGCGAACCTGAAGTTGAAGGTGGGGGGGCTGTTGCAGCGGTGGAGCTACTGGAACCCCGGCAACGAGGACGTCACAGGGGGGTCGGGGACGGTCTTCAACCTGCCGGGGGTGATGCGGGGCCTGGGAGACGATGGCCGGGACCTGTTCCTGCCGGAGGGGTGGTCCGCGGCGGGAAGGCAGAAGGCGCGCGAGGAGCTGGAGTATGCCGTCCTGACGCATGCCCTGTCTCCGAAGACGTTCTACGAGGTGCGCCTCTCCCGCAGCCGGTCGTTCCTGGACACGTCCGGGGCCTCTCCGGTCACCGCGCTCAACGCGCAGGACGTGGA
>JACPRT010000138.1 GCA_016189845.1 Chloroflexota bacterium
ATCCATTTCGACTCCGAGGAGATGACCGACGTCCGCTGGTACAGCCGTGAAGACGCCCTCGCGGCCCTGAACGGCAACCACCCGTCTCTCAAGGTGCCCGGGCCGATAGCAATCGCCCACCACCTGATCAAGGCCTGGGCAACCGGAGGAGCGGCGTAGCCGGCCCGTGCCAGGCTGGCGCGGTCGACCGTCCGTTGACACCGGCACCCCGCCGGCGTAGGTTTCGGCTGCCCCGATCGCCGATCGGTTCCACCGCCACTGAGCGAGCAATGAGGAGGCCCCGATGCCCAGCTATCTCGCGCTTGTGAACTGGACGGAACAGGGGATCAAGAGCGTCAAGGACAGCCCCAGGCGTCTCGATCAGGCCAAGAAGCTGATCGAGGGTGCTGGCGGACGCATGATCTTCTTCTACATGACCATGGGGCAGTACGACCTCGTCACGCTTTACGAGGTCTCGAACGACGAAGCTGCCGCGCGCGTCTCGCTACAGCTGGGAATGGGCGGGAACGTGCGAACGACCACGCTCAAGGCGTTCACCGAAGAGGAGTATCGGAAGATAATCGGGGCCCTCTAGGGACCGGCGCGGCCCAGGGGTTGGCGCTGGGTCAACGCGGCGAGGTCAACGCGGCGACCACGCTCCGATATATCCCGCGCCCACCCTGGCGGGCGGGCGATGGCCAGTCGCGTCGAGCACCCAGGCGTATGCGCCTGGATCGGGAGCGTCGGTGTCCGCGTCCTGGCCGTCGCCGGGTGAGCCCGGCATAGCGCCGAATACGACTATCGCCCGGCTGTCGGGCGACCATATTGCGTGCGAGTGCGCATACTGGTCGAAGAACGTCTGCATGAACTGGAACTCAGCGGTTGGGACGTTCACCCCGAGATCGATCTCCTGACGAGTCGCAAGGTCGACGACCGACCACGCAAGCGCGTCCAGACCGCCATCCGCGAGTGACGCCACGGCGATCTTGGTGCCGTCGGGCGACCACCAGAAGCTGTGCATCGGACGTGAAAGCAGGACGTTCCGATCACCGGTCGCTGTATCGACAACCACCAGCCGCTGAAAGACTCGCTGATCCTCGCCCTCGAGGAACGCGACCATTCGGCCGTCCGGGGACAATCGGAACGCTATCTGGCCGGCGGACTCCGCAAGCGCGCGTGTCTCCGCCTCGCCGACCCACCCCAGCTTGACCAGCGAGCGGCCGCCTTCCGCTTCGACGTACACGAACCGGTCGCCGGCGGGCTCGAACTGGGGCGCCAGGTAGTCGAACGAGCCGCCTCCGACGCCCTGCGATCCCCCGCTGCGGCCCCCTTGTTCGTCGAACTCCACGAGCCGAAGCGAGTCGCCGTGATGCACCAGCAAATGCCTGGAATCTGCGGACCACGCCAGGAACATCGCTTCGCCACCGACGAAGGCGTCGGGCGCCAGCCTCAGCGAAGGGTCGACGAAGATGGTCATGAGGCCGGAGCCGCCCCCCGCGATCAGCGCGACGCGGCTGCTGTCAGGCGACCAGACCGCGTAGTGCGGGACGCCTGTCCCGATGCCGAACGATCCGGGGTCGTCTCGATAGATCAGGCTGGGCGTCTCGTTGCCGCTGGCAGATGCCTTGACGAGGGAAGCCTGAAGCCGCCGGCCATCCTCTTCGACGACCCGGGATAGAAGAAGCGCCGAGCCGTCGGGGGACCACACCGGCCACGTGTATGCGCCCCCGAACCGGCCTCCCGCAGACCCGGGGTCGGGACTCGCCACGACGATTGGATCTTTCCCGTCGGGCAGTACCGACCTGATGGCGCCGTCGACGGATGCAAATGCGATCCGGCCTGCGAAGGCCGGGGCCCCGACCCCTGGGACCGTCCGAGAAGCGTTGGCATCGGGTTCGCTGGTCGTCGCGTCAGGAGCCTCACGCTCGGCGCCAGAGGTCTGCCGCTCGACGCCGTCCTGCTTTCCCTGGGCACCCGGGGCTCGCTGGCATGCGGCGAACAGCACGGCGAAGGCCACCGCCGCCAGCGCGGCGAGGCATGTGGCGACGAAGAACGAATATCTCCTGGATGCAGGCACGAGTCAGGTTGCCTCAAACTGCGGTGCGATACGGGAATCGTAGTCGATGGACTACTTGCGTTGCTGTCGATATGGCGGTTTGCCCGCGCCGCCGGTCCGGAAAACTCGCGATGTTTGCGCGTGGCCAACGGGCCTAGGATCGAGGTGGTGACAGGCCATCGCACCGGCTATGGCGATTGCCACCGAGGGATGCGTCGCAATGAGCGACCAGTATCTGTCCGAACTCAACGAGCGGGTCCACCGTCTCGAGGAGCAACGTCCGGTCATAAGCGATCTGAAGAGCAAGGTCGCCAGACTCGAGCGCACGATCGAGCAGGTGCACAACCTGGAAATGGCCATGGCAAAGGCCCGTGAGCTCGAGGCCGGACACACAGCCGGCCACGACGGCGAGCATCACATCCCACCCGAAATCGGCGAGATCATCAAGAACCTGGACAACCCGCTCGAAGGGGTCCGGCGTACGTTCTCGTGCGCGCGCTGCCGGACGAAGAACCGGGTAGCCGTATACGTCAAGTGCACAGCGTGCGACACGCATACCTGGCTTGGCTGGTGGCCGGAACGACGCCCGCGGGCGCCTGCGCCTGCGACGGCGCCTGCGCCCGCCGCCAATGGCGTCCCACACGGTGGGACTGCCCCGGCCCCGAGCCCGAAGGCGCCTGAGGCGGTTCGAGCCCTCAGAGCCGACCTCTAGCCCATCAGACGATCGCCGGTCCCTTGCTGCGTACCTTCTCGACTTCCTCGAAGGCCTTCCTGAGGTCGCGGAGCCATTCGTCTTCCTTGCTGGCGATCAGACGGACGCACCATGCAAGGGCGTCGCTCCGGGTACGGGCCACTCCTGCATCGACCAGCGTGTCGAGCACGGTTCTTTCCTGGACTCGCAGGCGGGTCATGATCGGAACGCTGAGGTGCGTGAACAGCTTGCCGGCCTCGCCGCACCTCGCCCCCCAGGAGACCTTCCTTCGGAACAGCGTCTCGGCCTCTTCCGCGATCCGCATGCGCGCCTCTCGGGTGTTCTCACGGAACGAGTCAATGCGTCCGTCGTAGGCGGCTCGTTTCGTTTCACCGGAAGCGTCGCCGGGCAACTCTGGCGCGGCGAGCGTGCCCATCACGAGGATCTCGTCCCGGTCAGTCGTTATTTGCGGCGACGACGTGAACCAATCGCCAGGGATACGGCCCGTGAACCAGCCGTCGATCTGGTCATTCAACTCAGGCATAATTCGGCCTCCCGTACGTACAGAATTACATAGTTACAGCACAAACGCAAGCTATGAACCGGAGCCCCGTAATCACATCAGGACTTGTTTCTCGGAGCGAAAGCCGATGACGAAAAGTAAAGTGGTGCCCCTGCGCATCCCTGAGAACCTCTACGAACTGGCCGCACTGAACGCGCAGGAACAGCAC
>JACPRT010000136.1 GCA_016189845.1 Chloroflexota bacterium
GGATTTCATCCTCCACGCTGAGCACGGTTCCAACGCGTCTGCGTTCACCGCGCGCGTGGTCATCGGCACCGATGCAGATTTTCATGGGGCGATGACTGCCGCGATCGCTGCGCTGGCCGGGCCTTCACACGGCGGCGCGGCCGAGGGCGTCATGAGGATGGCGCTGGAAATCGGCGACGCGCAAAGAGCCGGCGAGTACGTCAAGAACTTACTGGCCAGCGGAGGGCGGGTCATGGGTTTCGGTCACCGCGTGTACCGCGCCGAAGACCCCCGTGCGCGCCACCTGCGTGATGACGTCAAGACCCTGAGTGAGGAGATGGGTGAGCCGCGCTGGTACCAGATACTGGAGGCGGTGGTCGCCGCCATGAAGCCCTACGCGCGCCGTGGCATCCACGTGAACGTCGACTTTTATGCTGGCGCCATCTACCACCTGCTCGGTATCCCGGAGGACCTGTTCGTACCGATTTTTGCCGTCGGGCGGGTCCCGGGATGGACGCTCCAGGTCGTCGAGCAGCAGCGGAACAACATCCTCATACGTCCGCGGATGGTCTACACCGGTCCCGTGGACCTTCCATACGTTCCGATCGACCAACGCTAATGAAGGAAACCGACCGCATGAAGGCTCAAGCCACGAGGGCTTCGAGGGCCGGGCAAAAGTCGCGGACAGCCGCGCCGCGCGCGCGTCCTCCAAAGTCGAGGGTCGGAACGCCCGTCAAGACCGTCCGCCGAGCGGCAAAGACGGCCAGGCCGGAGCGGGCCAACCGGCCCACCGCGGCAACCACTGCCAGGCCACGAAGTTCGACCGCAAAAATAACACCACCGCCCCTCGCCCGGCAGCCGGCACCCAGCAGGCCCGTCCTCGGGCCGGCCCGAGGGCCGGTAATCCCCGCCGCAGGGCCCTCCGCACGAAGGCCGATGGTGCGGCTGACGAGGCCGCCGCGACCGGCGTTGACTCCGCTGGCAGCTGCGTCGGTCCCCGCGGCGAAGGTGGCCGAGCCGCCCGCGAAGGCCGCCTGCCCTCACCACTGGCAGATTCCCAGCCCGAACGGGCCCACCAGCCTGGGGACCTGCAAGACCTGTGGCGAGACGCGCGAGTTCCGGAATTCGATCCCCGGGGGCGGCTGGGAGCGCGAAGCATCCGAGGCCCGCAAGGCCCGTGCGGCAGCCGTGCGCGCCCAGTCCGCTGCGGCCGCAGTGCAGGTGGCGCGGTCCAGACGGTAACGAAACATGACCCCGGTCGAAGAGATCCTCAGATCGCGCATTCGCGCGGCCGGGCGAATCACGTTTGCCGAGTTCATGGAAACGGCGCTCTACGATCCGGGCTGCGGCTATTACACCCGTCCCGGCCGCATCTCCGCTCGAGGCGACTACTACACCAGTCCGTCAATTCACCCGGCCTTCGGGGCACTGATCTGCATCCAGCTGTGTGAGATGTGGCTGCTGCTCGAACGGCCCAGGGAATTTCGGTGCGTCGAATTCGGGGCTGAATCAGGCACGCTCGCGTCCGACATCCAGGCCTACGCGGGGCGGCTGAATGAGGATTTCGCCCGCTCGCTCAGGTATATGGGGGTGGACCGCGCGCAAGCGTCCCCTGACTGCCCCGAACCGGGGTCGTTGCGCCAGCTGGCGGAAGCAGGCGAGCTAGACGCAGGCGGCGTCGGCTGTGTGCTCTCAAACGAACTGCTCGACGCCTTTCCGGTCCACCGGTTCGTGATCCGGTCCGGTACGGTGCGCGAGCTATATGTACATATGTCCGGCGACAGCTTCGACATGCAGGAAGGCGACCCGTCGTCTCCGGAAATCGAGCGGCGCGTCTCCGGATACCTGTCACGCCTGCCAGAAGGCTTCACAGGCGAGGTCAGGCTTGGCATCGACGAATGGGCCGGCGTCGTCTCGTCAAGCCTGGAGCGCGGCTTCGCCCTTACGGTCGATTTCGGGTTCGAACGTGACGCCCTGTATTCCCCTGCACGGTCGTCGGGCACCTTGAGGTGCTACTACCGCCACACCGAGACCGGTGACCCGTTTCGGCACGTCGGAGAACAGGACATGGCGGCGCACGTCGACTTCACCGAGGTGGATGCGGCGCTCGGCCGGGCCGGCTTTGTGTCCGTCGGCCACGCGTCTCAACGGGAATTCCTTGGACGGCTCGGCGCCGGCGCGTTTCTTTCGAGGCTCGCGCAGTCGGTTGACTCTCCGGCGGAGCTTCTCAGAAACCGGGCAGCGATCCTCGAGCTGGTGAAGCCCGAGGGCCTGGGCGGTTTCAGGGTCGCAATCCACGGCAAAGGCGTCGCCGCTGGCGATGCTGTCCTGACCGGTCTTGTCGGGTCACGGGACTCAGACTTGGGAAACCTGCCGGTGCCGGTCCTCGCGCAGGACGAGGACCGGGTACCGATGCTGGAAGGGCGCTACCCGCACGCCGTCCGGGAATTCACTGCCACCTGGGAAGAACTGTTCAGAGAATAGATTTCACTTCCTCGAGAATGGCGCGAGCGTCAGGCAGCGTCCCCGGCACATATTCGTGCACGTGGCGGATCGTGCCTTCGCGGTCGATCACGAAGACCGATCGACGGTCGGTGCCTCGCTCGTCGTTGTAGACGCCGTACATGGCCCCGACCCGTCCCTTCGGGTGAAAGTCGGCCAGAAGAGGGAACGGGATCCCGCCCAGGTGATTCGCCCATGCCGCGTGGGTCGGCGCGTTGTCGACGCTGACTTCCAGGATCTGGGCGCCCAGCGCGACGTAGTCGTCGTGGCTCTCGCGAAACGCGGAGACTTGCTTCGTTCAACCTCCGGTGAAACAGGCGGGGTGAAACGCCAGCACGACGGGATTGCCTCGCAGCTTGCTCAGCGTCACCGGGTCGCCGTTGTGTTGTGGGAGCGTGAAATCAGGTGCGGGCGATCCCGGCGTTAGTGCCATCTATGGTCCTCCTCGAAATTGAGCCACGCTCGAACCTAAGGCACTCGACTACGAGCCGAGCGGGAAGAGTTACGAGGTTTGACCTTCCGCCGTGGGCGACTTGTGATTGGTCCGAACGACCCGTCCGCCAACCGCATGAACCGCTCAGGCTGAAGGAGACTTTCGACTGAAATATCTTCGTCGATTGCCTCCCAATGGATCCCGATACCTCCGCCGATGGATTCCCATTCTGCTCGCTGCCGCGGTGTGGCCGCGAGCAGACGGGGAAACCACGCCAAAGGCGCCGAAACAGTGCGGCCATCATCCAATACAACCATCAACGAATCATCAGAGCATGAAACATCGACAGCCAGCGCCTCACTACTTTGAACCGAACTTTGCATACCGCCCCGCCTGCGCCACGTGAATGTGCGGTGGCTCGCGATTCTCCATGCTATAGAAGAAGAACCTGAAGCCGCGTAGCCTTAGCAGCGCTGGCACAGTATCAGTCTACTTCGGTTGGCTTGATACGGCGTCGTCTGGATGGCCGACGCTGATATTCATCCAGACTCATGGCTTCGTCTTCGGATCGCTCCAGCGCCTGCCGCATAGCTAGGGCATCTTCCATGTCCTCGGCCTTCTGAACCAGAGCCTCGTATTCCTCGTACTTGACCAGCGCTGCCATTGGTTTTCCGTACCGGATTACGCAGAGGGGCGTCGCGTCGGCTTCCAACTGCGCCAGGATGCTGGCAAGGTTCGCTTTCAGGTCGCTCACCGTCACGATCTTGACGGCCATAGCAATGCTCCTCGAGATGACTGCATGTGACCGCTTTTGGCTTCGTACGGTCGTCTCGCGTCAAGTCACGCGGATCCGCGCCGGGGCTACCTGAATCGCCAGATACGCGTCGCATTCTCGCCCAGCAGGGCCGCCTTCTCAGAATCCGACATGAAATCGAACCCCTCACGCACCAGGCGCAACTCATCGGCCAGCGACAGCCAGCCGTGTTTCTCACGGTGGTGGCCGGGATAGCCGGTACCCCACAGGAGACGCTGCGGACCGAACGCGTCCCGGACCATGCGGATCACGTCGTGGACGTCCCGGAACGGGAATGGCTGTGCGGAACGATTCTTGACGTCGGAAACCTTGACGTAGACGTTGGGGTGCCTGGCGAGCACCAGCACCGGCCGGTACGAAGCGAACCCCGGCCGTTCCGAAGCATCCGGGTACGCGAGGTGGTCGATCAGGATCGGAATCGTCGGATACTCGGCCGCCACCGTCGCAACCTGCGCCGCGTGATTCGCGCGCATGTGCAGCTGAACGACCGAGTGCAGGTCTGCGATCTCCTTCCACATCGGACGATTGCGGGGCGCCACCAGGACGGGTTCCTCGTAGTAGACCGGATGGAGCCGGAACCCCGCCATGCCACGCTCCTTCACCCAGTGCCGCACGGTCCGAGCGTTGTCGGGGTCCAGGGGGTCGACCAGGCCCATGGCGACGAAACGTTCAGGATGCTTGCGAGCCGAGCCGGCGACGTAACCGTTGTCCCACGTCGACCAGCTTGTCTGGACCAGGACCGACCGGTCGACGCCGTTGGCGCCCATGTCAGCGAGAAGCTGCTCTGCTGTCGCCGGCTCATCGGGGAGCGATTTCCAGCCCGGCGCAGTCGGCCCGATCGGTGCGACCGGCGGCATCTCCCAGATGTGCACGTGGGTATCTACGATCACCGTGCGACCTACCTTCGAACGTCGCCGCCGGCCGCGCGGGCGACAGCCTCGACCTCGTCCGCCGTAACCAGGTTGAAGTCGCCGTGTACGGTGTGGGCCAGCGCACCCGCGGCCACCGCGAAGTCGACCGTCCGCTGCCGGTCAAAACCCGACGTGATGCCATGAATTACGCCGGCCGTAAAGCCGTCGCCGCCGCCGACCCGATCGACTATGTCGAGTTCATAGGTGCGGCTCTGCGAGATCCCGGCGCCGTCGTAGAACAGCCCCAGCCATGTGTTCCGATCGGTCGTGTGGATGTCTCGCACCGTCAGGGCGACCTTCTTGAAGCCGAGTATCTTGACCGCGGACTCAACGAACGGGCGGTAGGCCTCGGGCGACCGCTGATCCGGCGGGACGTTGCCATCCCGTCCGACCAATCCCTGCAGCACCGGGTCGCGCCCGCTCCCGATCGCCACGTCCACATAAGGCATGATCGGGCCCATGACCTGCCGCGCCCTGTCGGCCGTCCAGAGCGTCGCGCGGTAATTGAAGTCGCAACTGACGGTCAGCCCAGCCTTCCCGGCCGCCTCTGCACCTTCGGCGACTGTCGCAGCCGCGCCTTCCGACAGCGCGCATGTGATTCCCGAAAAGTGGAACCAGTGTTGTCCCCGGAAGATCGCCTGCCAGTCGATCATGCCCGGGCGCAACTCGGACGCCGCGCTGCCGGCACGGTCGTAGACGACCTTCGAGGAGCGGAGCCCCGCGCCGATCTCGAGGAAATATGTTCCGAGCCGCCGGCCCTGCCGGAGGACGTGCGAGGTATCGACGCCGAACTGGCGTACGAAGTTGATCGCCGCCTGCCCGACGTCGTTCGCAGGGATGGCCGAAACGTACGCAGTCCGATGCCCGAAGTGGGCGAGCGACACCGCAACGTTGCACTCTGATCCGCCGTAGATGATGTCGAACTGCCGGGCCTGGGAGAGCCGCTCATGCCGGGGCGTGCTGAGGCGGAGCAGGATTTCCCCGAAAGCGACGACGTTAGCCACGCTGCGCACCCCTGATTGCGGCGATCAGGTCGACGGTCGTCCTCGTGCGCCGGGTGAGCCCCGCCCAGTCCCTCGACTTGACGATCTCCGGCGACACGAGCCGCGAGCCGATTCCGACTGCGAACACGCCGGCTCGAAACCACGCCTCCAGGGAGTCACGGGTGATGTCCACGCCGCCGGTCGGCATTATCGAGGACCACGGCATGGGCGCCAGGACCGCCCGGACGAAATCTGGCCCACCCGCCGCGTCGCCCGGGAAAACTTTTACCACCTCGCAGCCCAGCGCCTCTGCGTTCGAAATCTCGGTCGCGGTCGCGCAGCCCGGTATGTAGGCGACCTTGCGCCGGTTGCAGAAAGACGCGACTTCCGGGTTCATGGAGGGTCCGACCACGAAAGAAGCGCCGTTATTGACGTACAAGCCTGCGGTAGGCGAGTCGATGACGGACCCCGCGCCCAGGATGGCGCCAGGGAGTTCATTGCTGCAGAATCGCTCGACCCCCGCGAACACCTCCCACGCAAAGTCGCCGCGGTTCGTGAACTCCAGGACCGGCGCGCCTCCCTCGAAACACGCCTGGACGATCGACTTCGCGGTGTCGAGGTCGCCGTGGTAAAACACGGGCACGACCCCTGTCTGCCGGATCATCGTAAGCACGTCGAGCCTCGAAAACCGCGCCAACTACTTGTCCTCCATGGTTGCTATGTGCGAGCGGCACATGACCGGCACAGCGTAGCGTTCGAGCGTCCCCTGCGCCACACGCATTACCCGGTCTACGGGCGGGCACGCAATCGCCTCGCGCCTTGTCGCGGTGCGGAGGGCCGGCGACAGACGTAACCTGACTGTGTTGCTAATTCGCGCCGGCGCGGAACACACGCCCGGCGGGGGACTTGCCTCGGCCGGGGGGCTGGCCAGCCGGCAATCAACCACACGCACCGAAGAAACGGGACTGGGATGACCATGAATGCTCGGCATCACGAAAATGCTCAGCACCACGAACGGGAACTCGCGACCCAAGTCTTGCCGGTCGTTCTCCTCTGCAGCCTGATGCTGGTGGCGATCATCGCGCTGGTCGTGGGCACCACGACGTAGTCGTACGCGGATACGCCTACCCGCCGCCTACGGGCCGGACGATCTCCAATCGGTCTCCGTCGGCCAGTGTGACGCCCTGGAACTCTTCCTTGCGCAGTACGGTTCCGTTTACGGCGACGGCTATCGGCCTGCCAGCCAGCCCTCGGGAGGCCAGGTAGTCGACCAGCCGGGTCGGGCCCTCGAGGTCGAATTTCCGTCCGTTGATGGTGACCGCAATCATCGACGCGCAATCGCCCTGCGCATATCTGCCGCAGCTTTGAGCGGGTCCTTCGAACCAAGTATAACCCCGACCACCGCGACCCCGGACGCTCCAGCCTCCATGACCGCGCCCGCATTGGCGGGGGTGATTCCGCCTATCGCGACCACTGGCACGGAGGTTGCGTGCGTGACTTCTCTGATGAGGCCGGTCCCCGACGCCGGCTCACCGGGATGAGAAGCCGAAGGATAGATCGTTCCCAGCACCAGGAGGTCGGCGTCGCCGGCTGCGACTGCCCCTTCGACGGAATGCACCGAACGTCCGATCAGGAGGCGGGTCCCGGCCACACTTCGCACGGCGTCGACCGGTAGCGAACGCTCACCAAGTTGGACGCCATCCGCGTCGCATGCAAGGGCGACATCCAGGCGATCGTTCACGTAAAAGAGCGCTCCTCGCGATCTACAGATCTTCCGGATCTCCCTTGCGAGGACCAGCAACTCGCCAGCCGCCATCTGCTTCTCGCGAAGCTGGACCAGGTTGACGCCGCCCCGTATAGCCGCGTCGACAGCGTCTGGTAGCGACACGCCGGAGGCGACAGGTCCCCCCGCGACCAGACAGAGAATGGGCCGGGGAAATCCCGGCCGGGGCGATTTCGGCAAGCGGTTACGCGCTCGCGCGCAGTGCCGGCGCCACGCCTTCCGTCGGGCTCGAAGCTACTGCTGCTTCCCGCCTCGGCATCCTGCCGGCCAGGTACGCGTTGCGGCCCGCCTCGACCCCGAGCTTGAAGGCCTCGGCCATCAGCGCCGGGTTCCTGGCCTGGGCGATCGCGGTGTTCACAAGAACTGCATCCGCGCCCATTTCGAGGACACGCGACGCGTCGGACGGCACACCCAGGCCCGCATCGAC
>JACPRT010000148.1 GCA_016189845.1 Chloroflexota bacterium
CGAGCAGCACCGTCTTGCCGGCGACCCACCTCTCGTTAACCGCGGACGCCCATCCTCGCCAGGGATCGTCGGGAGGCGGCAGCGCGATCCCCAGATACCGGACCAGGAACGACGCGCCGTCGATCTCGACCCGGATCGTGATCCCGTCGATGACCTCGGTCACCACGCCAGAAGTCCTGGTTGGAAGCAACGACCCTGGATCGGCTGCGCCGCGGACGGGCGGGAAAAGCAGCATCACGGCGGGGATGATCAGGCTGAGCAAAGCGACTATCAGGAAGATGATGCCCGCCCTGGCGAGCCATCTTCCGCCACGCCCTGATGTCGGGCGTTCCGACGCTTCGATGTCAGCCTTGCTCGGCCCCTCGTCGCGCTCTTTATTCATGCCGGTCATTCATGCCTGTGTGATGCTCCGCCAACGGCCGAGTCTAGCATCGGGTAGCGGTTTGCGGTTTGACGCTTCGTGATGCGGTTGTTACCATTTCTCCTGTCGTAGCTGCTTACCGCTCTTGAGCGCGTCGCCTGTCCAGTGCGCCAATTGCGGGTGTGCAGCCCGGTGAATCAGCGAGCTACCTGAAGCTGCTGCTGTTCCTCACCCCGGCTGGACCCGGGTCCCGAACGCAGCTAACCCATAGGAGACCCGGGGTGACGTTTACCACCGCATTGCGTTGCCGTGAGTGCGGCCGCCAGTATCCGATCGAGCCGCTTCACGTCTGCGAGTTCTGTTTTGGCCCGCTCGAGGTCGCCTACGACTACGACGCGATCAAGGTCAAGACGAGCCGTGAGAGCATCCGGGACGGCCCGCACACCATCTGGCGCTACGATGCCCTGCTCCCCGTCGGCCGCGAGAGCGCAGTCGATATCGGGGCCGGATTCACGCCGCTCCTGCGCGCCGATCGTCTGGCGCGCGAGTTCGGACTCGACAACGTGTGGCTCAAGAACGACGCCGTAAACCCCTCGTATTCGTTCAAGGACCGTGTCGTCTCGGTGGCCGCCACGAAGGCACGCGAGTTCGGCATCGACACACTCGCCTGTTCGTCGACCGGCAACCTTGCCGGCGCAGTCGCTGCGCACGGCGCCAAGGCCGGCATGCGGGCGCTGGTCTTCATCCCCGCCGACCTGGAACGGGGCAAGATCGTCAGCGCGGCCGTTTACGGCGCCACCGTGGTGGCCGTGAAAGGCACGTACGACGAGGTGCAGCGGCTTTGCAGCGAGCTCGCCGATACGCACCGCTGGGCGTTCGTGAACATCAACATGCGCGTCTACTACGCCGAGGGCTCGAAGACCCTCGGGTACGAGGTGGCCGAGCAGCTCGGATGGCGGGCGCCAGACCACGCGATCGTGCCGATGGCCTCCGGCGCCATGATCACGAAGATCCACCAGGGATTTCAAGAATTCGCTCGCATCGGACTCATCGCCGGAGCTTCAACCCGCATGCACGGGGCGCAGGCACGCGGCTGCTCTCCCATCGTCAAGGCGGCGCAAGCCGGGCAGACGCACCCGAAGCCCGAGATTCCGGACACGATTGCGAAGTCTCTTGCGATCGGGAACCCCGCCGACGGCTTCTATGCCGTCAAGGTGATAAAGGACTCGGGCGGCTCAGGGGTCATGGTCGAGGAGTCCGAGGTCGCCGACGGCATCCGGCTCCTGGCGCAGACCGAGGGCATCTTCACGGAAACCGCCGGTGGAGTCGCCGTGTCCGCCCTGAAGCACCTGGTCAAGGCTGGCGCAATCGGGCGCGGTGAGTCGGTGGTCGTCTACATCACCGGCAACGGGTTCAAGACGATCGAGGTCGTCGAACCCGGGATCAAGCCGATCACCATCGAGGCCAACGTCGAGTCGTTCGAGGAGAACGTGCTGGCGACGGCCGGGCGGTAGCCGCGGATACAATCGTTCCGAGAAACAATGCTGAAGACAGGAGCCTGCATTTGGCAGTAATGGTCAGAATCCCAACCCCGCTCCGGCGGATCACGAATGGCGTCGACAAGGTGAGCGTCGATGGCCAGAACCTGCGCTCGGTGATCGACTCATTGAACAAGGCGCACCCGGGGATCAAGGACCGGCTCTGCGACGAGTCGGGCGAGCTCCGCCATTTCGTGAACGTTTACCTGAATGGCGAAGACGTCCGGTACCTGCAGGGATTGAACACC
>JACPRT010000140.1 GCA_016189845.1 Chloroflexota bacterium
GTACCGACCTCACGCAGTTCCGCGGCGGCGAGTTGCCGTAGCGTCGCGACAGGCACTTCCAGCAATTGATACGCGATGTGTGTCTCGCTGGTCCAAAGCGCGCGCAACATGAGAAGGCGATCGTAAGCTGAAGGCTCTGTGGGCGAGCGCCTCAAAGTAGATGCCCTGTGGCGGAAGCCACGGATAAATCGTGTGATGCTGACGAACGAGATTCTCGATCGTGAGCGTGAGTGCGCCTTCGAATAGATCGAGCCGTTCGGTAGTCGTCATTTCTCGTTCCTTTGAGAATCACGCGCCGGGCGTTTCTATTCGGGTTCGTTCATTCGAACCGGACTCTTCCGGCGGCCGGATGTCGCGGAACCCGAGCAAAAGCGCGCCGTTGTAGCCAAACTTGATAGCCGTCGCCACCACGAAGGGCGCGACCGAGAGTGCCGCGCCGGACCACAGCAGGCCGGTCAGGGCCGGGCTCGCCGCACGGCCCACAGCGCGGCTCACATTGGCGATTCCTGCCATGGCCATCCGCTCGCGCGGCTCGACCACGGCCATCGCGTACGACTGGCGCGTCGGCACATCCATCTCGTTGAACAGCCCCCGGATCAACCATGCCGCGACCGCCAGGGGCGCAGTGGGCGCGAATCCGAACACCAACACCATGCCGTTCGCTATCACCTGCGTCCACACCATCGTGTTGATCAGCCCGAAGCGGCCCGCTGCCCTGGGCGCGACCCACAGCGACGCCATATTGATCAGGTAGGACGTCGCTATCACGGGAGCTATCGCGCCCTCGGCCATCCCGAACCTGGACGCAAGCCAGAAGGATATGAGCGGGTCGATGATCATGCCGCCAGCGAAAGAGTCCACTCCGAGCAGGAACGAGAACCCGAAGATGCGGTTTCGGGACCTGGCCGCAAGCGGGTTGAACACCCGTTTCGCTTCTTTTGCACTCGCCTCGACCGCTGGGCTCACGAACAGGTAGAGCCCGGTCGCCACGAAGTTGAGGCCGGTGTACACCCCAAACGTGATCCGGTACGCGTCCACCAGGTCCGTTCCCAGCGTCCTGCTTAAGATCAGCGGAAGCCCCGCTGCAAGCGCCCCAAGGGCCCTGGATGCCGATGACACAATGCCCAGGTAGGTAAACGCCGCCGTGCGCTTCGGCCCGGGCGCCACCTCGGCCATGGCCGTCTGCTCGATTTGCAAGAGCGGCCCGACATTCATCCCCGTAGCCGCGTAGCCACCGAGGAACGAACCGGCAGCCAGCCAGGCAAGGTTGT
This sequence comes from Chloroflexota bacterium, assembly GCA_016189845.1. Lineage (GTDB taxonomy): Bacteria > Chloroflexota > Dehalococcoidia > Lucifugimonadales > Lucifugimonadaceae > VGZT01. The sequence continues at coordinate 1,272 of JACPRT010000140.1, forward strand.
CGGTGATGGCGAGGGCGATCCCCGCGAACGACGTGATCAGGCTGAGCGCGACCACGAGGCGCTTTCGACCGACCATGTCGCCGATGATCGTTGCCGGCACGGACAGGACGACGCCGCCGACGAGGCTCAGGGTCAGGACGAGCCCGATCTGGGCCGTAGTGAGGCCGAGCAGATCGAGGTAGATTGCGATGAGGACCGACAGGATCCCCATCGCCGCGGCCCGCATCCCACGGCCGGCGATCAGAATGAACGAGTCACGCCCTAACCAGCCGGGACCGCCGTGTGTCGCCGATGTGGAAGCTTCCCCGGTACCCGGCATGCTCAGACGACTGTGTACCGGCGGACAGCCCTCTCGTCGATGTCCACGGCCACCTTCGTGATCTTCATTGCCAGACGATCACCATCTTGCCCGTGTCCTGCCGGTCGAACCTCCTGTACGCATCGACCGCATGGCCGATTGCGATGCGATCGGAGATCAGTTCGTGCAGGGGCACATGGCGATCGACCACGAACTGCGCCGCTTCCTCCATGCCGAGCATGCTGACCGTCCATGAGCCGTAGATCGTAAGGTGGCGATGGATGATGTCCGGGGTCGCATCGTAGACGGCCTGGCCGCGCTCTCCGACCAGCGCCGATCTGCCGAACACCTTCGCCGCGGTCGCCGACTGCTTGCGCGTGATGGGAAGCCCGACCGCCTCGATCGTGGCATCCGCTCCCTCGCCGCCGGTCAGCTCCCTGATCTGTTCGACCGAGTCGCCGTCGTTGGGGTTCACGGTCTTCCATGCCCCTGCCTGCCGCGCAAGCTTCAGACGGGCTTCGGAGAGATCGACCGCGATGACACGCGCGCCCATGGCGGCGCCAAGCATGGTCGCTGCGACACCGACTGGGCCCTGGCCGAATATGGCCAGCACGTCCCGGCCGGAGACGGCGAGCTTGAGCAGCGCGAGGTAGGCCGTGCTCGAACCGCACGCCAGCATCGCCCCAACCTCGTACGTCAGTTCATCCGGGAGCGGCACGCACGTGCGCTCGTGGCAGACCATGTAGTCGCCATGCCCGCCATGCAGCGACCCGCCGTAGTAGCCTCGCTTGAAGGCGGGGTCGGAGCACAGCTGCTGGTACCCCATGCGGCAGTACTTGCACCGCCCGCAGCCGAGGTAGTGGTGATTCATCACGCGGTCGCCCACTCGCACCCGCGTGACGCCCGGGCCGACGGCAACCACCTCCCCACAGGGTTCGTGTCCGACGCGGTTGTCCGGGAACCTGATCTCCGACGCAGGCGCCCGGTAGTTGTGGAGGTCGCTTCCGCAGATGCCCGACGCCCTCATCCTGAGAAGCACGTGATCAGGGCCGGGCTCCTCGTCCGGAAAGTCGCGGACCTCGGCCACGCGGTCGCCCCGAAAAACGACGCCCTTCATCTGTTTGTCCCCCTCAAGTCGCCCCCTTCAAGCGATGCCTCTCGCATCGAAAACGGGCCGGCCTTGGACTATACTCGCCCGCACCCGGCACCAGATACGGAGACACCGCGTGAATATCCTCATCACCGGGATCACCGGGCGCATCGGCGCCAACGTGGCCCGGCACTTCCTCGGCAAAGGGCATGAAGTCCGAGGTTTCGTCTGGCCCGGCGACCGCCAGAGCGCAAAGCTAAAACTGCTCGAGGCGGAGATCGTCGAGGGCGATCTGCGGTCGCTTGAGAACGTCAAGGCCGCGGCAGCCGGGTGCGACTGGATATTCCATCTCGGCGCCGCGTTCCAGGCCGGGGGCCCGTTCACCCACGAGCAGTACTTCGACACGAACGTGAAGGGGACGTTCAACGTCCTCGAGGCCGGGGTGGCGCTTGGGCCGAGGCTGAAGCACCTGTTCTTTTCCAGCACGGACGCCACCATGCAGAAGTACATTCCGGGCGGCATCCCGGAACCGATCACCGAGAGGTCGCTCCCGCTCGTGACGACAGCCTGGTACGGCTACTCCAAGGTGCTTGGGGAGCACCTGGTCGACCGCTACGTCCGTGCCGACCGCGTTCCGGCCACGATTTTCCGGTTCGCATACGTATGGGGGGCGGGAGAGGTCCTGAAATTCCCACAGTTCAGGCTTTCGCATTTCATCGCCGAGTTCGCGGAGCGCAAGGACCCGGCCGGCCGCGAGATGCATAGCCGGCTGAAGGCGCTCGCAGCCGGCCAGGAAAAGCTGATGATCGCCTGCGACGAGAACGGCAGGCCGTACAAGAAGCACTGCGTCGAGGTGCGCGACATCGTTAATGCGTTCGACTCGGCGGCGGGCAAGAGCTCGACTTACGGCAAGACCTATCAGCTTGGCGCGCCCCGGGCGTTCACCTGGGACGAGGCAGTCCCGTACCTGGCTACGAAGCTGGAGATGCCCTTCGAGCGGGCCAATATCGAGGGGACCAACCCGACGTATTACGAGTACGACATGACCGCCGCCAGGCGTGACTTCGGATACGCCCCGAAGGCCGACGTGTTCCGGTCCATCGACGAGGCGCTACGCTTCGAGCGGGAGGGCGGCGGCGAGCTCATCCCGACCCACGTCTCATGATGCGGGAGGTCGTGGCCCCTTGCGGTCGATCCGGGTAGACGATGGCGTAAGGCTGCGCGACCCATCCCCGTCCGATGCGGCGGCGCTGTTCGCCCTGGTCGATGCCAACCGCCGCTACCTGTCCCGCTGGCTGCCGTGGGTCCCACAGATCAGGACGATCGACGACGAACTGACGTGGATCAAGGGCCGGCGGGCGCCCGGGGCGGCCGAGACGGAGCTGGCCCTCCTCATCGTCGACCACGACCGAATCGCAGGCGGCCTGGGCATCGCGGGGCTCGGTTCGAGCAGCCGGGCAGGAGAGATCGGGTACTGGCTGGACGAGCGGGCCCAGGGACGTGGGCTCGTGACGCGCAGCTGCCGAGCCGCACTCGGCTATTCGTTCGACACGCGCGGCATGAACCGCATGCAGATCAGGGCCGCGGTCGGCAACGCCAGGAGCCGGGCCATCCCGGAACGGCTCGGGTTCACATTCGAAGGCGTGCAGCGCCAGGCGGTGATGGTCGACGGAAATTTCCAGGACCTGGCCGTCTACTCCGTGCTCGCTTCAGAATGGCGCTCGTTGCGCAATGCCACAGGCTAGCGCTTCTCTCCGGGGTGCTCCTTCTCCCACTGTTCGAAGGTCTGCTGGGCCACCTGCATCGCGGTGGAAGTACACGGATAGCCGCCGTAGAACAGCATCTGGGTTATCAGCTCGGCAATCTGCGCCTTGGTGATCCCCAGGTTCAGCGCGCCGGTCATGTGGCCTGGCAGCTGGCGATCCCTGTTCAGGACCACGAGCGCCGCGATCGTGCACAGGCTTCTTGTCTTATGGTCGAGCGCGGGACGCTGGTAGATATGCCCGAACAGCGTCTCGTTGATCAGATCGAACGCTTCCTTGACCGGCTCGGCGGCCGGACCAAGCTGCGGGTCTCGCCCGTAATAGAATTTTCGGAACTCCCCGGCCTTGCGAGCCAGTTCCTCTCGGGTCTCCATGTTCATCTCCTCCGTTCACTCGATAGCCTGGGGTACCATACGGCAATTTCCGGAGACGATCCATGACCGATCACGCGGCCAGAAAATCGGCCGTCGCGGCGGCCCCACTCGTCGAAAGCCCACCGCAACGACACGGCATCTTTTCCCGGCTTGGCGCGCTCGACTCGCCCCGCTACCGGCGGTTCTGGCTGGGATCGCTCGCCGCGGTCGGCGGCACCCAGCTGGTCACCCTCGGGATCGGCTGGTTGGTCTTCCAGCTGACCGACTCTCCATTCAACCTCGGCCTGGTTGGAGCGGCGACCGCCATCCCCACTATCCTGGTCAACCTCTTCGGCGGCGTCATGGCCGACCGCCTCGACCGCCGCCTCCTCCTCATCGGGACTTCCCTGCTTGCCGCGGTCCTGCTGGCAGTCCTTGCTGTCCTCGACGCCACCGGCGTCGTGCGTGTGTGGCACGTCGTCGCCATCGCGGTTGGCCTCGGCCTGGTTTACGGCCTCGACTGGCCAACCAGGAACGCCTTCTTCCCGGCGCTCATCAGCCGTGACCAGCTCCGAAGCGCAGTAGCGCTCAATTCCGTGCTCTGGCAGGGGACTCGCATCGTCGCGCCGTTCTTCGGCGGCCTGGCGATCGCCGCGCTCGGCACCGATTTCGTGTTCGTCGCGGGCGCAGTCGGCTTCCTGCTCATGTGCTCGGTGTTGCTATCTCTGCGTGTTCCGGCGGCCGGGGCCAGGGCGGCCAGGAACGTCGGCAGGGAGCTCTCGGAGGGGATCAGGTATATCGCAGGCAACCGCATCTTCGCGGTGCTCATCCCGCTCACGTTCGCCAACATGTTCTTCGGCCTTGAATACATCCAGCTGATGCCGGCGTTCGCAAGTTCGTTCTTTCCGGACGATGCCGACGCAGCCTCGCGTGCCCTGGGGACGCTCTTCGCCGCCACAGGTGTCGGCGCGGTCCTGGGCACGTTTGCAAGCACGAAGATGCAGGGCATGTCCCGCCTGGGCTGGACGATGCTTGGCAGCCAGCTGCTGCTCGTTGCCGCCGTATGGGCGTTTGCGGCGTCGTCGTCCTACAACGTGGCGATCCCGATGGTCTTCCTGGTTGGCCTCTTCAGCTCCGTGTTCCTGATCAACTCGATGACGGTGCTGCAGATGAAGGTCGACGACCGCCTGCGGGGCCGCGTGATGGGCATCCACGGCATCACTTTCAGCCTGATCCCGCTGGGTGGACTGTTCGGCGGCGCCATCGCAGAGGTGGCCGGTGTGCAGGCAGCGGTGTCGATAAGCGCGGGGATACTGGCGTCGATCGTTCTGATCGTGGCGCTGACCCAGCGAGAGGTCCGGGACCTGGATGGCCGGAAGACCTGACCCGGATTCCATCAGCTCGACCCTCGACAGCGTCCGCAAGCGGCTGGAGGAGCGCGAAGAGACGCTCTCTCCGTTCGCCACTCGTTCGGCCAGGTGTTTGGGACGTTCGGCGCCCGAAGAGCCTTCGCCGGTGCGCACGGAGTTCCAGCGAGACCGCGATCGCATCATCCACACGACCTCGTTCCGAAGACTGAAGCACAAGTCTCAGGTCTTCATCGCGCCAATGGGCGACCACTACGTCACCAGACTCACGCACACGATCGAGGTATCTCAGATCGGCCGCACTATCGCTCGGGCGCTGAACCTGAACGAGGATCTGGTGGAGGCGATCGCGACCGGCCACGACATCGGCCATACACCGTTCGGCCACGTTGGCGAACGGGTTTTGGACGAGCTGCTCCCCGGGGGGTTCCATCACAGCCGCCACAGCGTGCGCATCGTCGAATGCCTGGAGAAGGGTGGCCGCGGTCTCAACCTGACGCGCGACGTCGTCGAGGGGATCCGCCGTCATTCCAAGCCGCAGGGGGCCTTCCTGGACGCGAGTTCCGTCCAAGGCATGTCGCTCGAAGCGCAGATAGTGCGAATTTCCGACGCGGTGGCGTACCTCAATCACGACATCGGCGACGCCCTTCGAGCCGGCATGATCACCGTCGACGACCTGCCTCCCGATGCCATCGGGGTGCTTGGCCGCGGCCACTCGGAACGAGTCAATACGCTGGTCACCGACATCATTGCCACTTCCTGGGCTGCGACCGGGCTCGTTTCTCCGCTTGCCGGCGCCGCGCCGGTGATCACGATGTCGCAGGCGACCGGCGACGCGATGACGGCGCTGAGGGATTTCATGTTCGACCGCGTCTACCTGCCGCTGGGCGACGCCGCCGAAGGGGCGGCCGCCCAGGAAATCACCGCCCTGCTCTTCCGCCACTACGTGGACCATCCCGGCGACATCGTGCCTGAATTCCTCCGGCCTGAATCGTCGCCGGAGCGCATGGCCGCCGACATGGTCTGCGGCATGACGGACCAGTACGCCGTCCGCACCGCGGAGCGTATCCGTCCGGGGATCTCGCGCGGGCTCTTCGAGGGCCGCCTGTAGGGGTCGGTTGTTACCACCGCCCATCCGGCTGGAGGACGGGTCCGGCCGTATACTGGCGCTGCCCCCCAATCAGCCTTTTTCACCCTCCGGAGCCCGACCCTCATGAGCCTCGCCGATGATGTCAAAAGGCGCCTCGACATCGTCCAGGTCGTTTCCGAGTATGTCGACCTCGACACGCGCTCGCGGACGCCCAAGGCGCGCTGCCCGTTTCACGCCGAGAACACGCCCTCCTTCGTCGTCTTCCCGGAGTCGCAGCTCTGGCGCTGCTTTGGCGCCTGTGCGACGGGCGGCGACGTAATCTCCTTCCTGGCGCGCCAGCACAAGGTCGACTTCCGGGAGGCGCTGCGCCTGGCGGCTGCGCGCGCCGGGATCAAGGAGATATCCTCTGGCCGTGATGAGCGGCGGGCGTCGCCGCTGGTCGCGGCCAACGAAGCGGCGCACGCGTATTTCGCGGCGGTGCTCGCATCCCCGCGCGGTGAGTCGGCCCGCCAGTATCTGAGCGGTCGAGGGATCGACGGCGCCGCTGCCCGCCGACGCGAGCTCGGGTTGTGTCCCGACGGCCTCGAGTCGCTGGCCGGCCACCTGCAATCGAAGGGCATCGCGGCGGGAGTCGCCCGCGCCGCCGGGCTCGTAACGCAGACCCGCGACGGCGCCTGGCGCGATATGTTCGCAGGGCGCCTGACCGTCGCAATACGGGACACGGACGGCCGGCTGGCCGGCTTCGGCGCCCGGACTCTCACCGGAGCCGAGCCAAAGTACCTCAACTCGCCGCGCACCGACTTGTTCGACAAGTCCAGGCTGCTGTATGGCCTGCACTGGGCGAAGGACTCGATCCGGCTTTCGGGCACCGCGGTGGTGGTCGAAGGCTACATGGACGCCATTGCCGCCCACGAAAACGGCTTTGAGAACGTCGTCGCCTCGATGGGCACCGCGATCACCCGCGACCAGGTGGAGCACGTGCGAGGAATGGCCAAAGCCGTCGTGCTGGCGCTCGATGCAGACGCCGCCGGGCAGGAAGCGACCCTCAACAGCCTGGAAACCGTCTGGGGGGCGCTCGGCGGGGGCATCGGCGATCTGGGGGCCAGGCAGCAGCTGGAGATCAAGATCGCCCGGCTGGCCGGTGGGAAGGACCCGGACGAGATCATCCGTGGTGCGCCAGACGCCTGGCGCTCGACCGTCGAAGGCGCCACTCCCCTTCTTGACTGGCTGATGGACGCCCACATCTCACGCAACGACGTCACGACCCCGGCTGGCAAAGCACGCGTGACGGACGCCATTTTTCCTCTGATTGCGGTCCTGCAGAACACATACGAGCAGGACCGCTACGCGTCGACCCTGGCTGGTCGCCTGGGCGTCACGCCCGAACAGCTGAAGGCAAGCGCGGGCCGGGCCCGCGCTCAACGCCGGCGCACCACACCCGCGCAGCGGGCCCCGCAGGCCGCGTCCGAGGCGGCCTTGACGACTGAATCCGACACGGCGCTAGAGCAGTATTTACTTACGATGGTGCTGTCGCACGAAGAGCTCCGCGAGTACGCGTCGGAGCTGCCGGAGGAGGTGTTCGTCGACGCCGCGAACCGGACCGTCTTTACCGCGTGGAAGACGTCGGGTACACTAGAAAGGTTCAGGGAGTCAGTCGGCGCAGACCTGGCTGAACGAATCGAGCACCTCCAGAGCAGGTTGCTTCCCCCTATGGATCAGCGAGCGCGAGTCGCCGCCGTTTCCGATTGTGTTCGCCGCCTCCACGAACGCCATTTAAGAAGACTCAAGTCCCAGGAAGCGCGGGCATTCGCCGATCCGTCAGTGGCCGATGACTCCCCGGAAACCAGAGCGTTGATCGAACGCCGCAGCCTGGAAACCAACGAGAGACTCAAGAACCTGTTCGCGAGGCAACCCTAGAACATGCCAAGACGAAGAAAAGCCGCGATCAACGACGTCGTACCGCCTGAGGATCTGGGTGGCGGCCCGTCGGTGATCAAATATGCCGCGCCCGCAGATGGCGAGGACTTCGATGCCGACGACCCCGAAGCAGTGGTCGTACCGGCGCGCCCGGACACCTTGACCGCGTCCGAGCTGGACCAGTGGGAGGCTGCCCGCTCCGCCGAGCACGACGCGATGCGCGCCGCCGAGGAATGGCAGAAGGTCCAGCCCGACACCGAGATGACCGACGACCCGGTGCGCATGTATCTGCGCGAGATCGGCCGGGTAAATCTCCTCAAGGCGGAAGACGAGCGCGTGCTGGCCCGAGCCATGGAGCTCGAGAAGCATCTCAACCTCATCGAGGCGGCGGATCCCGACGCCAATGGCCGGCAGCCACCGTCCAGCAGGACGGTGAAGGAGATGCTGCGCCGCCTGAGCGAACTCCATGAGTTCGCGAACGCTATCGGCCGGTTCGTCGGCCTGAGGCGCAATCCACCGCTGTCGGCGATGATGACGGACCCTCAACTTCGCGCGCTTATCGATGGGCCGGACAGCGAGGAGCTGATCAATTACCTGCAGGACACGCTGCACATCGATCGCGAGAAGGTCCAGCCGATGATCGTGCAGGTTTCTGTGCTAACCCGGCTGCTGCCGCCCGAAGTCGGCGACGCGCTGAACGGCGACCCGACGATGAAGCAGATCAAGGACCAGATCGAGCGCGACGACATCGACGCGCGGCTCGAGATGTACGAGTTGCTGTTCCAGTCGCACCTGACACGCATCCGTGACGAGAGCGAGAAATCGCAGCGTCACCTGGCCGAGGCAAACCTGCGACTCGTGGTCAGCGTTGCCAAGAAGTACATCGGCCGCGGCATGTCGTTGCTCGATCTGATCCAGGAAGGCAACATCGGCCTGATCCGGGCGGTCGAGAAGTTCGAATACCGGAAGGGTTACAAGTTCTCGACCTACGCGACCTGGTGGATCCGCCAGGCGATCACTCGCGCGATCGCCGACCAGGCCAGAACGATCCGTATTCCGGTTCACATGGTCGAGACGATAAACAAGCTGCTCCGCATAAGCCGCCGGCTGGTGCAAGAGTACGGGCGGGAGCCCACGGCCGAGGAGATCGGCGCCGCAATGGAGCTCCCGGCCGCCAGAGTGCGGGAGATCCTCAAGATCTCGCAGGAGCCCGTTTCGCTCGAGACCCCCATCGGCGAGGAGGAGGACAGCCACCTCGGCGACTTCATCGAGGACCGCTCCTCGCCTGCTCCCTCGGACGCTGCGTCCCATCACCTTCTGAAGGAACAGTTCGACGAGGTGCTGGGGTCGCTGACGCTTCGGGAGCGCCGTGTGCTCCAGCTTCGGTTCGGGCTCGAGGATGGCCGGAGCCGGACGCTGGAAGAGGTGGGCCGCGAGTTCAATGTGACACGCGAACGCATCCGGCAGATCGAGGCCAAGGCCCTCCGCAAGCTGCGCCACCCTACGCGGAGCCGCCGCCTGCGCGACTTCCTGGAATAGATCCCGACCCGTCGGGACGCTCTTGCCCGAAGCGCCGGACCTCCAGGTCGTCAGGGAATTCCTCGAACCGCGTCTGGTCGGCCGCAAGCTGACAAGCGCGCTGGAAGTCCGCCCGCTGGTGGTCCGCAATCTCGTCGGGAAGCCACTGACCGCGGATGCACCGGGCAGGTCGGTCGATCGTCTCTGGCGCCATGGGAAGCTCCTGTTCCTGGAGCTGTCGGGCGACCGCGTGCTGGTCATCAACCCGATGCTCGCGGGCGGGCTGCGGTATTGCCGGTCCGGTGATCGCGTTGCCGCGTCCACGTTCGTGCGGTTCGGCTTCGACGACGGCAACGAGTTGCGGTACTTCGACGCCAGGAAGATGGGCATGGTCTACTACGGCACATCTGAACAGGCGAGAGACGTCCCGAGGGTCGAAGACCAGGGGCCTGACGTTCTCGACGAGCGCCTGCCGATTGAGAAGTTCATCGAGCGACTCAAGCCATATCGCGGGGAGATCAAGGGGGTCCTCACGCGCGGCTGGGTGGTATCGGGTGTCGGCAACGCATATGCCGACGAGATCCTGTTCGATGCCAGGATCTTCCCATTCAAGAAGCGGACGTCGCTTTCGGACGACGAAATCGCGCGGCTCCATGAGTCCTCGTATTCGGTTCCAAGGCGCGCGCTCGAAGTGCTGCGCAGGCGGGTCGGGGTGGACATTCACGTCAAGCTGCGCGACTTCCTTCAA
>JACPRT010000141.1 GCA_016189845.1 Chloroflexota bacterium
TCTTCTCGCTTCGACGTCGAGGCCAGTGGTTGGCTCGTCCAGGAACATTGCTCTCGGACGGCCGACAAATGCGAGTGCGACAGCCAGGCGCCTGAGCTGTCCGCTACTCAGTCCGCCTATCTGGCGAGAGGCGACCCCGGCGAGATCGAACTTTTCGAATAGCTCGCTTGCTGAAAGCGGGTTCGAATAGTGGGCGCGAATCAGTTCGACGACTTCGAGCACGCGGAGTTGCCCGGGCATACCGATGTTCTGTGGCGTGACCCCTATGAACCGGCGAGCACGCCTGTTACGCGGATCGAGGCCGAACAAACTGACTGCGCCGGAATCCGGGCGCCTGAGGCCGAGCAGGATGTTGAGCGCGGTCGTCTTGCCCGCACCGTTCGGCCCCAGCAGCGCAAGGAGTTCCCCTTCGCCGATCGACAGGTCGAACGAGTTCAACGCCTGAGAGTCGCCAAGCCTCTTCGAGACCTTCTCCAGCGCGGCGACCGCGTTTCTGGTCACCGTCGGGCGGTCACGATCCGGTCCGACCTGCCGGACGCGGCGAATAGGTTGTAGACCACATGTGCGGCAATCGCGGCTGCCAGGCTACCGGTGACAAGCACGACGCTGGCGAATGAAAGCCCGGTGACGACGTGTACGAACACGCCTTTCACGCATTGCGACTCGAAATGGAGCAGCGCAAACCCGATGGTGCTGAAAGCCAGCGCCGCCGCGGTCGGCACATACTCGCGCAGTACCTGAAAGGACAGGCCTCGCCACACCAGCTCCTCGAATACGGACTCCATGACGACCGTGGGGCGCAGCGATGGCCATCGCCACAGCCGCTGCAACCAGCCGGACGCAAAGCCGGAAATCGAACTCAGGGAGACGTACAGAACAAGGCCGACCACCGCGCCTGAGGCGGACCCGATCAGCATTTCTGATGGCTTGCCCCAGACGCTGTCCGGCATCAGCCCGACCAGCGCTCCGGCAAGCGTCCAGTTCAGGACTAGACGCGCAGGGTTCCGCTTAGCCAGCAGCAGCGACATACAGAGTCGTTTCGTCAACGCCATTCACGCGAAGCAAGCGGTCGAATTCGGCGTCCAGGTATCCACCGATAGGTATAGCGTCAATGCCCAGGCAGGTCGCCATCAGGAGCACGTTCTGCATCGAATGACCGGCCTCCAACAGCACAAATCGGTATGCCCTGAGGCCGTACTTTCGTCTGGAACGTTCAAACAACGCCGTGAGAATGAACACTGCGGCCGCTTTCCGCAGCAATTCCCGCGTCAGAATGGCTTGCTCGAGGGCTGGCAGGACGTCTTGCAGGGAGACTACCTCGAGAGAATGGGTCGACGGCTCATAGTGATACAGACCCCGGGGCAGGTCTTCTACCGTCAAGCTGGCGAGGTACCAGTCGAGCGGATACAGGCCACCAGCAGACGGCACCGAGCGGCGGAGGTGGCCCGCGTTGCGGGGATCGGTTACGCCGTACGCCGCAAAGAGGAGGGTCGCTACCGCGCTCAGGGTCAAGCGGCCCTCGAAGGATATGCGGGACCGTCGAGCACGAATTGCCTGGAGCAGCCCAAGGGCAGGAGCGTCCGGTTCTGGGAGTTGGACCGCGTGGAGATACGACCTGGACTTGGTCGGCAGCCACTCGCCCGACGCATCCTGGCCAGCGATGCCTACTGCAAGGGGTGGACGCTCGAGGCAACTCGGGTAGTACTTCGACGCCTCGTGGTAGAGCTCCGCAGGATCGTCGAGACTCTTTGCCGTGCACCCGACGGGTACCCCGCGTCCACTGGACGAGCCAGCTGGCAGGACAGCCGATCGCATTGGCGTACTCCTCAGGGGTCGTCGTTAGGGGAAGGGATGCGGATACGGATTCAGGTCATCCAGACGCAGCCGGGTACTGGCGAGCCCGAGGTCCCTGGAAACGGTGTAGAGCCGATCGCCGCCCAGATACCGGGTCCGGTACGAGACGTCGAGCCGGCACAGCTCGGGGCACACGACGCGGGCGACGCGGAACCCTGCCTCTTGCACGTCCGGTGAAGTCACGTCGACTGCGTAGGCGGACACGGCGGCGGACTGGAGCATCCGGGCAATGCATGCGACTGCGTCAGGCGCCGATCGGACCCTTAGAGAAGGCAGCCGGTCGATCGAGATTGTCGAGGTCGGATTCCGGAGAAAATCCAGGTATCTACCGTGCTCCGGAAACGTATAGAAGCTGACGTGGTCTTCCAGCCCGCGAACATCCTCGGGGCGCCGGACCAACCGTGTCCGAGTGCGCTTCAGGTCCAGGGCCCACAGGCGTGTGTGGTACGCCTCTGTGATCGCCTTCAACCACGCGACTCTCGGGTCGACGGAGCAGGCCGCTCCGAATGCAGCGACGCCTGAGATCGGATCGTCATCATTGACAAGCGCCAGCACCGCCGGTATGCCATGGAACACGCTCAGATCCAGCACAACGTGATGGACTCCGCCCACCGCGAAGCGCGTCTGCTCTATTGCTGATAGTTCTCGGTCGGAGGCAACGTCGATGCGTGCTGGGGTGTAATGCGTATACCAGGTGAGCATTGCTGCGTCGCGTTCGACCACCTCGAGCAGTGCACGCA